>CAYNRB010000042.1:2403-18495 GCA_964399475.1 uncultured Methylomarinum sp. | reverse complement strand
CTTGCACTGAAAGTGCATAGTTTTAAACTAGCGATATGAGACAATAAACCACCTATATTGGGCAGTATTTTGTTTGTCTTTAGTCGTGTAGCAATAGGCGTATAGACAGCTACGTAACTATTTTTACACGACTATAGATGGACAAAAAGACCAGCAATATTGGTAATTTATTTATTGCGAGTTGTCTTTTTTGTCTTTTTTGTCTTTTTTGTATTTTTTGTATTTATCCCACCAAATAGTCAATGTTTCTACAAGCCCTCCCGAATTATTACTGGAATCTTCCATGAAATTTGTAGTAGTCAGTTTTATTGAAGTTGTGTGTTTTAAAGAAGCCACAAAACCCATCCCTAAAATAAATTTTGCCCGAATGTAAGAAACACCTAAGAGTGCAACGATCAAAGGGAAAAACTCAAAAAATATTCCAGCTATCGTAGATTGCTGATCTGATGTTTCACTGGAAAGTTCACCCGCTGAATTATCAGTTTGAGCGTACCCCTGATCCACTAAATCACTTAGTATAGCTTGATCCAGTGACCCTTGAAGATAACCTATCATTGAATAGCCAACGACCTTAAAGACAAGAAAAGATATGCCACCTATTATCGCCCACATAATCGCTTGTTTTTTAACAGAAGCAGCCGATGAAAAAAACCAGATGGCAACGCCGATATTAATTATTCCAAAAATAACACCCATTGATATAACCTCATATTTAAATTAAAAAAGCCATTCCTTGGCTTGAGTCAAAACACTTCATGTAGCTGTTATCATAGAAGTCCAAACTTTCAATAACCTTTCAAAATGAATATTTTATTAATTGAAGATGATGAGATTCTTGCTGATGGTCTTATTCATACACTTTCAAATAGTGGTTACCAAGTAACCTGTGCAACAACGGGGGCTTATGCAGAGCATTTGTTAAAAGCGCAAGGTTTTGACCTGATCATTCTGGATTTGGGATTACCTGATATAGATGGTTTACAGTTGTTACGCCAATTACGGCACCAAAAACTATCCTTACCGATCATGATTTTGACTGCACGAGATGCTATGAATGATCAAATTGATGGCATCCAACAAGGTGCTGATGATTATATGACCAAACCCTTTGAACTCAGAGAGCTGGAAGTACGATTAAATGCATTAATCAGACGTTGTTATGGGGGATTCAGCCATATTATCGAATTTGGAAGTTTGCAATTAGATACCAATAACCATCAAATTCTGGCTGGTGGTGAATTGCTATCCTTATCAGTACGCGAATACTCAGTATTGGAATTTTTGATGATGCAGAAAGGTAAGGTTCTAAGTAAAGACAAAATAGCCCAGCATTTGTCTTTACATGGTGATGCACTGGCTGATAATGCCATTGAAGTCTACATTCATCGTATCAGAAAGCGTATTCAACCATTCCAGGTTGGGATTAAGACTTTCAGAGGTTTAGGCTATCTTTTGGAAAACAAGAATGATCAATAAATCCAGCAGTCTTAAAACAACAATAGCCTACCGATTAATCATTCCTGTGATTATTTTTATCATTTTAGAAACCGCTTTATCTTATTTTGTGACCTTACACTATGTTGAGAAAACTTTTGACCGTTGGCTATTAGATTCTGCACACTCACTAGTTCAAGAAATCAAGATCGTTGACAATGAAGTGTCAGTCAATCTATCTGACACAGCCCTGGAAATTTTTAAATGGGATGATGTTGACACCACTTATTTTAAAATTAATACTGAAAAAAAAGGCATGATAGTGGGTGATTTAATATTAACTGATCCATCAATAATCATTAATACTGATCAACCTGTTTTTTCAAATTCGATAATTGAGAAACAAAAAATTCGTATGGTTTCTTTGCAAGTATCGAACTCTCTGCCAGAAAAAGTTTATATTCATGTGGCTGAAACATTAAACAAACGTCAGACTATGATGGTTGATATTTTACTAGCTGATTTGATTCCACAACTATTACTAATGGTACTCATCAGTATTCTTTTTATTGAGGGAATCAATCATGGCTTGACTCCCCTACAAAAATTAGCTGAGGATATCTCACATCGATCACCCAATGATTTAAGTCCAATCCCTGAGAGTCATGTGTTTATTGAAGTCAGAGCGCTGACTAATACCATTAATGATTTATTAAACAAATTATCTGTTGCTAGCAAATCTCAGCATCGATTTATTGCCAATGCAGCACATCAGTTACGCACACCTATAGCCGGACTTAAGTTACAAGCAGAGCGCGCACAGCGTGAAGACAACGTACTATCCATGCAACCCGCATTATTTCAAATCCAGAGTGGTGCAGATAGAGTCACCCATATGATTACCCAATTATTGGCTTTGGCTCGTTCCAGCCCAGTTGAAGGATCGCACCAGTTTGAAAAAATTGACTTAAATGATCTGACTCGGAAGGTATGTATCGAATGGGCGCCTAAAGCGTTGCAAAAAAATATGGATTTAAGTTTTGATGCGCCAGACACAACCTTATATATTTTTGCTGACAAAGTGTTGTTAACTGAATTATTAGCCAATTTATTAGACAATGCCATTACTTATGGTAACCAACGGGGTTATGTATTGGTTAGTTTAACCAATCAACTCACCCTTGAATTAAGCATTGAAGATGATGGGCCTGGTATTTCAGAAAATGAAAATGAAAGAATATTTGAACGCTTTTATCGCATTCCTGGCAGTTCAGGCGATGGATGTGGTTTAGGCTTGGCCATAGTTAAAGAAATTGCAGACTTGCATCAAATAAAACTTACTTTAGATTCTAGTCAAATTGGGACTCGAATCAATTTGCAATTTGCGGATGTAAATATTTTGCGGATGTAAATATAATGTGGCTATTGAAATTCCTGGAGTGCTAAAACATGTTTTAGCACTCCACAATCTAATTCTGCATTAAATTACACGCATTCCTTACTTCAAAGATCCTGATCTCGAATCAATTTTTTTTAATCTTGAAAGGTTATTGAAAGTTTAAATATTTATCATATAAAAACAACAGTTCAAATAACTTCAATACCTAAATCACATAAAAACATCAATGGCTAACAATGAGATTCAAGACAATCGCCACGAAGAACTGCCAAGTCATCATAATGACCCACTAATTGAATTTCTACATAGAACAATACGCAGTGTTGTTAAGGTTCTTGCCATTCTAATGGTTTTGGTGATTATCTGGGGAATCGGTGATGTTATATTTGTACTTTATACGAGGTTAATGGAACCTCCTATCTATTTACTAAGCATTTCGGATATTCTTGCAACATTCGGAGCATTTTTAGCGGTACTGATTGCTATTGAAATTTTTACAAATATCACACTTTATATCAGGAATGATGTTTTACCTGTTAAATTAGTGGTTGCTACCGCTCTCATGGCTATTTGTCGAAAAGTCATTATTTTTGATTTTAAAGAATTGACACCCATGTATATTCTGGCAACAGCTGCTGCTGTATTAGCACTGGGCATTACACATTGGTTGATAGCAAAGAAAGAACAAATACCAAAACATGGGATTTATGAAGTTACACTCACTTGGTCTCAAAAATTCCTTTTCGGTTATTGTGTAAAACATCCAAATTTATCGTACAATGGCAGAATTTTTTTAATAATTTTCTAAATATATACACTTAGAAATTACATTACGGGATAAAACATGTCTGTTTCAAATTACATACTCAGTGGCAGTAAGTTTAAAAAAGCTAAAAACCTTTCAACTGCTGCACAACAAGAAGAAGGTGAAAGTGCTGACAAATTGTTCCAGCAAGCTTATACGAATTTTGCCATGGTCTCCAGTTCACGCGCCCAATATCCTGACTCATTACATCGTTGGGGCCTAGCTTTTCTACATCAAGCCCAGCAAAAGTCCGGTGATGAAGCAATCCAGCTTTTTGAAGAAGCAATTACTAAATTCACACTATGTGATGCAGTTAAACCGGATCATATTGGGGCATTTATGGATGGAGGGGTTGCTCTAATGGGACTTGCTAAAGAGAAGGGTTTAGGAATTGAAGATGATTTGTATATCAAAGCCCAAAAATCATTTTCTAAAGCTGAAGAAATTAACCCAGGAACAGCATCCTATAACCTTGCTTGCATATATGCATTACAAAATAATACTGAGGCCTGCAAGGAAGCCCTAAAAAAAGCCAGCGATAGCGGTATCGTGCCATCAGAAGAAAATATTTTGAATGATAGTGATCTGGATAATGTTAAAAATGCATCTTGGTTTGATGATTTTATTACATCACTTTCAATAGAAGCAGAGCCAGAACCTAAACCAGTAAACCCTTACAAATAATTTCATGCTTGTTTCGGTTGCAGATTCTTATCTGCAACCGTATTCGATCAAAACTTGACAACTAAAAATCAAGGCCAACAATAAAAACGACAATTTGGAAAATCACAGCAACCAATATACTTCTGCCCCACCTTCCGACCCCTTACCGCTGAGCGAACTTCCAACCCATTATTACACTCAGGACACTGATCACCTGCTTTATAACGTATCGAAACATTGCTATGGATATTGTTTGATTCAGTTTGATAATTATTGACTGGTGCTTTAATTTGCCTGATAATCGACTTAAGCAAATTAATTTGTTGCTGTAAAAATCCATTAAGATCTTGCCCCTTACAATTCGCTATATCATCAAGTTGTTGCTCCCATTGCGCGGTTAAAAGCGGATCTTTAATCGTATCAGGGACTGCATCAATCAAGTTAAACCCTAGTGACGTAGCTTTGAGTAATTTCTTTTCCTGATGAATAAATTTTCTTTGAAACAATGTTTGTATGATATTGGCTCGGGTGGCCTGAGTACCTAATCCAGCCGTTTCCCTGAGTATCTTTTTCATCACTTTATCGGTCACCAGAGTGCCGATTGTTTCCATGGCTTTTATCAAAGTACCTTCGGTAAAATGCTTTGCAGGTCGGGTCAATTTATCCAGCAATTTAAGATGATCACAAAGCAATTCTTCTGCTTTTTTTACTGTGGGTAATTCCTTTTTATTATCTTCGATGCTAGTTGTACTGACTTTTAACTTTGGAGTTGCGTCTGTTTCCAGCACCTGTTTCCAGCCTTTAACTCTGGCAATCCTACCACTGGCTTTAAATTGATCAGATTTGATTGCTATGATAATAATACTTTGGTCATACTCATAATCAGGAAAAAATTGTGCAATATAACGTCGACGAATCAGATTATAAATATTACGTTCTTTATCATTAAGACGAGCAATTCCAGATATTGCCTGCGTGGGAATAATCGCATGGTGAGCGGTTATTTTTTTATCATTCCAGACTCGGGAACGTCGACTTTTATCAGCTTGAGAAATAAGTGCAATAATACTCGCATCATTTTTACACAATGCATTTAATACTGAACTCACATCATTAAACTGACTAACCGGCAAATACTCACAATCACTTCTAGGATAAGACGTTAGCTTGTGAGATTCGTATAGCGACTGCGCCAGATTTAAAACATCCTGAGCACCATATCCCCAGCGTTTTGATGCTTCTTGTTGTAAGCCAGATAAATTATAAAGCAATGGCGGTGGCTGTTTTTTTCTGGAGGTTATTGCCGTTGTAACCCGACCTAATTGTTGCTGACATCGATCAATTACCGCCTGAGCCACTTGCCTATCCAAACATTGCTTAGGTTCGCCCTGCCCTTTTACTGTTTGCTCAGGAAATTGCCATTTTGTTTCTAATAATTCATTCTTGATCCTATTATTAGTTTTAAAAAAAGCCATCACTTCATAATAAGGTACGGGCTTAAAATTGGCTATTTCTCGGTCACGATTAACAATCAAGGCTAAGGTTGGTGTCTGTACTCTGCCGACAGACCGAACTTGTCGATCATTGGCTAATAAAGTAAACGCCCGAGTAAGGTTCATGCCTATTAACCAATCTGCTCGCCCTCGGGCTAAACCTGAATAATAAAGGGCTTCAGTTTCCTTACCAGACTTGATGTTATTCAGTGCACGTTGAACACTGACTGTATCCAACGCAGATAACCATAAACGCCGGGTTGAACCTTTATAGCTAAAATAGTCCAGTACCTCTCTGGCAATAGTTTCTCCTTCACGATCCGCATCGGTAGCAATCACAACGCTATGACTGCGTTTTAAAAGGTTTTTAAGAACCGTTAATTGCTTGCTAGTAGATTTTTTTGCGACCATTTTCCAGTCTTGGGGCAAAATGGGTAAATGGGCTAATGACCAACGTTTAAACTTTGTATCGTATTCGTCCGGTGGAATCATTTCCAATAAATGACCAATACACCAGCTAACAACCAACTTATTTCCTTGTAGATAACCCTCTTTACGTTGATTTACACCTAGAACACGTGCAATATCACGACCCTGTGAAGGCTTTTCGCAAAGATATAGTTCAAATGTGGATTGTGTTTTATTGACCAAACTCTACTCACTTTTTCTGCTGACGGAGTGATTTTACATTGCCAAATTGTAGAATGCTCAGCATTTTAGCAATGAAATCGTAAAATAATTTCCTCAAATGACAAGCCGACAACAGAAAGTTTGAGTTTAAAAAAGTGGAATGAATTGTAGAACCTGAGATTAAAACCAAAAACATTCTTGATAGACAAACTCTGTAGCACATTAGATCCAGGGATGGTGGAGGATTTAAGGGAGCTGGAAATAAATAATCATCTATTATTGAGTCGGATTTTTGGTATCTGCTTAAATCCCAGGGGGAACATGGAAGACCTACAGCCACTCAGACATACCATCAATGTAGCCTGGATGGAGCGTAGCGGAATCTGGGAGCAGCCGTATCATTCCTCCCGGATTTCGCTGCGCCACATCCAGGCTACCCGTTAATTCAATATCAATGACGGCTGCCCTGGGTTTATAGTGGATACGGATTTTGTATGTCTTTGGTCGTGCAGCAATGGGCGCATAACAAGCTATATTAAGGTGGTTTCCAACAATAAATAGTCCAAACTTTCTTGTCTTTTTGTTCCTGATCAAACCATCTCAATCGTTACGTAGAATAACTATGCGCCTCTTGAGATTGTTTAATCAGAAACAAAAATCCTACGCAATTCTGGCATATTTATTGTTGGAAACCACCTAACTGTTTCTGCATGATCGAAGACGGACAAAAAGACCTGCAAGATGGGTAGTTTATTTATTGCGAGTTGCCTTACTCAACTACCAGAGGATCTAACGTGTTCCAAAGACAACAATCTTTTTGCCATGTGCTGAAATCATCTCTTTAAATTCAAGTTCTTTTAACACTCTACCTGCCATTTCCCTCGAACAACCGACTATACGTCCTATTTCCTGTCGGGTTATACTCAGTTGCATACCATCTGGATGAGTAATTGCATCAGGTTCTTTACTTAAATCAAGTAAGGTTCGAGCAATACGCCCCTCAACATCCACAAAGGCAAGATCTCGATATTTACGACTAGTCACTAATAATCGGGTAGAAAGCTGCTCACCCAGCATATACATTATATCAAGCGCATATTTCCTTAAATCTGTCTCTAACGATTGCTTCAGTCTATCGTAGGAAATTTCAGCCAACTGACAAACTGTGCGTGTTTTTACAGTCACCGTTCTCGTTTCTAAACCTTTGAAAACTCCAATTTCACCGATAAACTCATTTTTATTCAAATATGCCAAAATCAGCTCATGTCCATTTTCATCATCGACACTAACGCTAACAGACCCATTAATAATGAACAATAACTTATCACCTTGATCACCGGGACGAATAATTATTGTTTTGGTTGGATAACTTCTGGTGTGACAAAGACGAAGAAAATGATCTAATGCCTCATGGTTAATATTATCTTGTTGAATAAATGGCATATATTTTACCCCGCATAACTGATATCTAATCAACCTACAGTGCAATATTTTCAATAAAAAATCAATGTTTTCTTGATTAACATTGTAAAATTATAAAATTATAAAATTAACAGAGAATATTTGATGGAAGCAACAGTAAAATGGGTTGATGGCAGAACCTTTTTAGGCGAAAGTGGAAGTGGGCATACCGTTGTTATGGATGGCCCTCCAGATCATGGTGGGCGTAACATCGGTATCAGACCAATGGAAATGATTTTATTAGGTTTAGGAGGCTGCGCTTCATTTGATGTAATAGACATTTTACAAAAAGGTCGTCACAACGTGACAGATTGCTGTACAGAATTAATCGCTAAACGCGTTGATACCGTACCCAGTGTTTTTAGTGAAATTCATTTACATTTTAAAATCACCGGTAAAAACCTGAAAACCTCAGTGGTTGAACGTGCCGTCAAATTATCAGCAGAAAAATATTGTTCTGCTTCAATCATGTTAGAAAAATCAGTCGCTATTACTCATGATTTTGAAGTGATTGAAATCGGGTGAATATTGCTTAAAATGCACATCCTCAATATATTGATTGCGTGACAAATGTAAGGCGGACTTCAGTTCGCTATTAATGCTGCTACTTCAAACCTTGCAGACTGAAATCCGCTTTACAGATCCAAACCGTCAGCATTACTGAAAGCCTTTATTGTCGATTGTTTAACACGTCAACAATCGGCTCATACTCTTCCATGTTAGGCCTATGTATAAAAACACCCAATACAGCAAGTATGCTAAATATATAAAGTGTATTAAACTCATCCCCCAAAATAAACATCACAAACCCTAATAAACCAACACTTTCTATTATTATTAAAGTTACACTGACAGTAAAAAAATAACGCTTTTTTGCTGACCCGTTTCCTGGCATAGTTTGATTAAGTCTCAATAAAATATGACGAATTACATTAACAACTGGAAATAATATAATGGCAAACACGTAGAAAATTGTTCTTATTACTACACGCTGATCCTCTACTATATTAATTTGTAATTCGTCGCCCAAAGTATGACAAAGAATATTATAAGCAATAAGCAAACACAGCATCATCGCTGTGAAAATCCAGTGTAAGGTAAGATCCGCTTTTAAGATATTAGGTTCCTGCATTACCTGTTTTAAAGTTTATTAAAAAAACACAAAGTGCAAATTTATTTTGTTTCTGAACTCGTTTTGATTCAAATGAAGAATATGCTATATTCGTTAAAATGTCTGATTACCGCGAGACCACCCTACTATTAAATTAATTAAAGAAACCACAAACAACCACTATTGCTCACCAACCTTGTCAACTAGAGACTTACGATACATCCTCATAATAACTATAAAAGCCAGGAAATCATAGACACTATGAATTACAATAGGGATTAACAAGTTTCTTTCGTTATCATAATCTAATACCAGACCAAGATAAATACCGACACTGGCAGCCAGAATTGCATACAAAAGCGTAACAGCATGGACTAACCCAAATAATATACTGCAAGCTACTAGACCCACCATCATACCCCATGAGTTTTCAATCCATGGTTGAATCACTCCACGAAATAAAATCTCCTCAGATACACCTGCAATAACCGCTATTACCAATAAATCAGCCCAATTATAACGATGCATACTCGGACCAAGAGTTTCAAACAGGACATTTTTTATTTTTTGCACGCAAACATAAGGCAACTGCTGTAATACCAAAAACAGTAGAAACAAGGGTAAAGCACCTAAAATGCCATACATAACTGCATTTTCAGAAAAATGGATATGTTCAAATGGATTAATGTCTGCAAACCAACCTAAGAGAATTGCAAGAAAAATCAAAGATCCCTCAAAAATGCATGCTGTCTTAAAAAAGTTTTCAGGGGCAATCGTTTTCTTTTCCATATATTTAAAGCATCATAGCAGTTTGACAGAACTTGTAATCAAACCACATAAAAATCTATTGTTAATAACTCAGGTATTGTAATGCAAAGCGCATGAAACCCTGTCCTTTTTTATTGACACCTTGTAATTCAGATCATCTTTTTTCTATAAAGGATTTAACTCATCAATCGACCAGCGAGGTCTAGCAAATATCTGCAGATTTTCTTGCTGCCCTGCCAATAATCTTTGGCATCCTGCATAAGCAATCATTGCTCCATTATCCGTACAAAATTCCAATCTTGGAAAAAACAGCTTCGCACCTTCTTTTTTAGTCATCTCAAGCAAATTTGCACGTATTTGGTTGTTTGCACTGACGCCCCCGGCAATAACCAATGTTTTTAATCCCGTTTGCTTTAACGCTCTTTTACATTTAATAGTTAATGTTTCTGCTGTTGCTTTTTGAAAGGCGTAGGCTATATCAGCTTTATCTTGTTCAGTTTTATCTGTGTTATTAAAAGTATTCATGGTAAAAGTTTTTAAACCACTGAAACTAAAGTCCAATCCGGGTCGGTCGGTCATGGGTCGGGGAAAACGAAACCTGTCCACTCCTTTTTCTGCCAGTGCAGATACTTTCGGCCCACCAGGGTAGCCTAGACCCAACATTTTTGCTGTTTTATCAAAAGCTTCTCCGGCCGCATCATCCAAAGATTCACCTAGCTGCTGATATTCACCGATTCCTTCGACTTGAACCAGCAAAGTATGCCCTCCTGAAACCAGCAAGGCAACAAAGGGAAATTCTGGTGGGTTTTCTTCCAGCATAGGTGCGAGCAAATGTCCTTCCATGTGATGAACAGCTATTGCAGGAATCTGCCATGTCCATGCCAGACTTCTTGCAATGGTTGTTCCTACCAGTAAGGCACCCATCAAACCAGGACCTGCAGTATAGGCAATGCCTGATATATCATTATGTTGAAGATTACTTTCAGTTATAATCTGCCTGATTAGAGGGATTAATTTACGAATGTGGTCGCGAGATGCAAGTTCAGGTACAACGCCACCATAGTCACTATGCATTTTTACCTGACTATATAATTTATCGCAAATTAAACCTTTTGTTGAATGGTAAACAGCTACACCAGTTTCATCACAAGAAGTTTCTAAACCTAAAATGTACATTGTTTTTGATTTAATTAAAATATTGGGTATAATTAAGGGTTCACTAAGCGGGTCTAATGACCCAACAACATATTAACATAATTAGGTCATTAATAATGCCATCAGTAAAAGTTAGAGAAAACGAACCTTTCGACATTGCAATTCGCCGTTTCAAGCGTGCTTGCGAAAAAGCGGGCGTTTTGTCTGAAGTGCGTCGCCGTGAATTTTATGAAAAACCAACAGCAGAACGCAAGCGCAAAGGTGCTGCTGCAGTCAAGCGTCATTTAAAGAAATTAGCGCGTGAACGCTATGCACTAAAAAACTTACGTCGCGGACGACCACAACTTTAACTTATCCCAGGGTTTTGCAATGGATTTAATAAAAGATCGTATCAGGGATGATTTGAAAGCATCAATGAAAGCCAAAAACAAGGGTAGACTGAACGTAATCCGCATGATGATGGCCGCTATTAAACAAATAGAAGTTGATGAACGGATTGAGCCTGATAATACTCGAGTTATTACTGTACTGGATAAAATGCTGAAACAGCGCCGCGAATCCATTAGGCAATACAATGATGCGGGGCGCATCGATCTTTCCGAGATTGAAGAGTCCGAGGTATTGGTTATTCAAGAATTTTTACCGCAAGCACTTAGCCAGGATGAAATTCAGTCCATGGTAGCCAAAGCAATATCCGATTCAAACGCAACCTCCCTTAAAGAAATGGGCAAAGTAATGGGGCTATTAAAGCCTCAAATGCTGGGTCGAGCTGACATGTCTATTGTAAGTTCAATCATTAAAACGACTCTTGCGAGTTAAATAATTGAGGCTGGGGTGTCATGTCCGGCAAGGTTCCACGTGAGTTTATAGATGATCTATTAGTTCGTATTGACATAATCGACCTAATTAATTCACATGTTCCTTTAAAAAAAAAGGGCAGCAGCTACACCGCCCGCTGTCCTTTCCATACCGAGAAAACCCCCAGTTTTTCTGTGAGTCGCAGCAAGCAATTCTACCATTGCTTTGGTTGCGGAGCAGGTGGCAATGCCATTAGTTTTTTAATGGAATACAGCCACCTGGATTTCATTGAAGCCATAGAAGACTTAGCCGGATTTATCGGCATAGATGTCCCCAGAGAAGCAACAAGTAAACCCTATCATAAGCAAAATTACAGCTCACTTTACTCAATTCTTGAGAAAACAGCTGTTTTTTATATTGAACAATTAAGGACCCATCCCCAAGGCAAAATCGTCATTCAATACCTCAAAAATAGAGGGCTAAGCGGAAAAATAGCCAAGCAATACTCATTAGGCTTTGCACCCAATGACTGGAACAGCCTAACCTCCCGATTCGAAAACAAGCTATTACTGGATTCAGGCATGATAATCCGCAAGGATGATGGCTTAAGCTTTGACCGATTCAGAGGACGACTTATATTTCCAATTAAGGATAGACGCCAGAGAATTATCGGTTTTGGCGGGAGAGTACTGGATGACTCGTTACCAAAATATTTAAACTCTCCAGAAACTGTTGTTTTTTCAAAAAGCAAAGAACTTTACGGACTTCCTGAGCTGCTGGAAAAAAACTCAAAGCCCAAAAGAATTTTAGTTGTTGAAGGCTACATGGATGTACTAATGCTTGCTGAATTTGGAATAAATTACTCAGTTGCTGCATTAGGCACAGCGACCTCAAAAGCTCATCTGGATTTATTATTTCGATTCACACCTGAAATAGTTTTTTGCTTTGATGGTGATAAGGCTGGAATAAAAGCAGCCTGGCGTGCCGTGCAAGGATCATTTGCCAGCCTAAAAGATGGCAGAGCAATAAAAGTCATGCTATTACCCCAAGGAGAAGACCCAGACTCTTTAATTAGTGCTAAGGGAAAAACCCATTTCGAAAACCTTATTCAAAACTCACAAACGCTTTCTGATTACTTTTTCTCGACTATTTCTGAAGAATTAAATCTTCATACAGTAGAAGGAAAAGCCATTCTTGCAACTCAAGCTCTACCTTGCATCGAAAAAATTCCTACAGGATTTTTTCGAAACTTAATGCTGGAAGAACTCGAAAGGCTTGCGCCAAAATCAGCTGCTAATATTCAAGAATATTCTCCGCCAATAGCAACAGAACAGATAAAAAAACAATATACTCAAAACTCTTTAATTACACCCGAAAGAACTGTCCTGGCCTTGTTATTACAAAACCCAGAAATGACAGAAATTGTAGAAGAGATTTCGCCTGATTGGGATCAGATAAGCTTTCCCAGCAAAGAATGGCTACTAGACATTTTATTTGTAATTGAGAGTAAGCAACTTCAAAACACAGGCGGCCTGCTTGAGACATACCGTGGAAATATTGAAAAGGAAAAGATGCTATTCATGCTTGCTAACCTTAATGTTTTCCCACTTGAGAACCAAGATTTTGATCTCAAAAATGAATTTAAAGGTGCACTTATACGCGTTTTAAAACAAGGTACAAAAAAATATCAAGACGAATTACTAGATAAAAAACTAGGCAAATAAAAAAGGTATACACTATAAATCATAAGGAAGTTGAAAAAATTAAGGGAACATAGGGTGGGCCGTCTTTTTTGCCCACCAACTGGCGAACGCTATGGTGGGAAAAAAGACGGCCAACCCTACAAAAACCCTATCAAGTTCACCCTGTAACATATAGCAGATACTAAAAAAGGGTTTAACGATACTCTGGGATTAAGCTCCCAGATACCATTAAACCCTTTAAATTTTAAAGATTTGAATGCAGGCTATGCCTACAAAATTAACACCCACATCCAATTTATTACATATTTATATTAGTTTTTCTGTGCTCCAGAATCCAACCAAAGTCCTAAAAGATCCAATTCTTGACCAGTGATATTAGTTGGATGATTCGCTCCAAAATCTATATCATCTGGATACGTTGCATCAGTACGACCATCAGTACGTTTATTGGCAGCTTTCCAGTACAACAAACTTTCACGAGCAAACATATTATTTACATATTTACTTGTATAAGGACGATGCAATCCATAACGGCGCTTAAGGTTAGTAGATGTTGAAACCTGAATTCGTTTAGCTAATGGAACCGTTTTTTGGAAGAAGTCCCATACCAAGCCGTTGTAATCCAATAACGCCACATCATCTACACCATTAGGCGTATTGACATGACAACTAACACAATGCTGCTGAAAGATTGGCTTGATATCTTTATCATAAGTAGGTACTGGCTGAGAGAAAGTCAAATTCTTAGGTGTTGCAGTAAATGCCAACGACTGATCATATGGACGACCTTGTTTTGAGTGCAAATGACAACCAGCACAGACCCTTTCTTCCCCTGGGCGCAATGATTGTGGAATCTGATCACGTTTAATTAAATTACCATCAATATCGAGCCCACCCATAATATAGGGAGTATTGCAAGGCAATTCTACTGCAAAAGACTTATCAGCTAATAAAGTTGCATCGCCTAAAAATCTAAGCTTGTTTCCAATTGAACTTCTAAAATCATTAGGGCGTACTCCGCGATTAGGAATTACCTCCCAAAATCTCATACCATATAACTCAGCATGATCAACACCATCAATTTCTCCCCCATGATTGGCAGAAGTGGTGTAATTCTTATTAAATTTATACGAGAAGTGAGAGCTAGTTTCTGCTGTACCTGCATCAGAGCTGGCAAGTATACAACGTCCACCCTTAGTAATATTTGTAGGCGGTGTTTTAACAACACGTGTAACTACTGATCTTGCAGCAAATTCATGCCACTCTGGACGATCAACAATAACTCTGAGATCACCTATTGTAACTGAAGGAATTTGCGTTGTATGATAAATACCTGTATCACAACCCAGTTTTCCGGGCTGGTTTGCCACTGCATTTTGTAAAGACTCTACTGAACCCGATGCAGAAAAACAATACCCACGTCCTACAGTCATCATTAGCTGATTATTATCTATACCCTCTGGATAAGCTACTTTACCCTGAAATACTCCATTTACTCGCCATGAAGGTTGATCATTTGAAGTAGCCCAAGCGACTGCGTTATATAAATTACGTGGAAGAAAACTACCTGGCCTACCTTCAACACCAGACTTTTCAGGTGTCCAGCAGAATATCTCACCTAACCCCAAGTTATTTCTTCGATAATAGTTCGTTGTACAGATATCATTATTTTGACGCTGCCCTATAAAATGCAGGGCTTTGAAGTTTCTAGGAAAGTTTCTTACCGAATCACGAAAACTATGAGCTCGATGTCCTCCTAGTAAAGTAAATGTATCTCCTCCCTCATAATTGGTGTCACTAATTATCCACATATTATCCATCGTGGTGAAAAAATTAATCCCTCCATTGCCACTTACAAAGGCGAGATTGTGAGTCATCCAATGTGAACTATATGCAACACGTCCACTATTTAACACATAAGGATGTATCGCTGTAGCCAATTCGTGGGGTGATACATTAACTGCATTAGAACCATTCACATCCGAGATATAAAGTTGAGGCTGTGTATCACTAGAAGATGCATGCCTGTATAACCAAGGTTGGCGCGTAGATGCGCGGTTTGAAGCAAACATAATTTTACCGTCTGGCAACCAAACAGGAGACATATCATCATCCCCAGGATTATGAGCCAGGGGAGTTATCAGTCCAGAACTAATTTCAACAATATACAACTGAGCTTCAATACTTCCTCCTAAGCGAAGATTTGGGAGGGTTGTACCATTCCACCAAGCATTCTGAAATGTTGTACCTCTAGACACCGAAAACAAAACTCTTTTGCCATCAAAGGAAACCGATGGATCAAGAGGTACACAAGGAGGAAAACCAACTCTGTTACAATCGTATAAGATTTTCTCAGTACCATCTGGCGCTCTATAGACTAATTGACCTGGTGCATTGAAACCTCTAATTTTATTTCTTGAATCAGGTAGGCTATCCCATATATCTGGGCTTTCTAATGTATAAGTAGAGCCATCTCTTAAAGTAACTTGATGCTGTCCACGTGTTCTAGGCACTCGAACATAAACGATGCCATTCTGATTGGAAGTTGATGGCGTAATTATAGGACTAGTTACCGTAACAGTAGTCAGAGGATCTGTGCGGCCTGTTCTCTCACCAGTATTTGTTGATCCGCTTGTCTCTGTTGATCCGCTTGTCTCTGTTGATCCGCTTGT
>CAYNRB010000042.1:0-2303 GCA_964399475.1 uncultured Methylomarinum sp. | reverse complement strand
TGTTGATCCGCTTGTCTCTGTTGATCCGCTTGTTTCTGTTGATCCGCTTGTTTCTGTTGATCCGCTTGTTTCTGTTGATCCGCTTGTTTCTGTTGATCCGCTTGTCTCTGTTGATCCGCTTGTTTGGATAGTACCTGAATGACTTATAACTAATAATTTATATTTCGATGAATCAATTAACGATAAATTATCTATTGTAACTAAGCCATTACTTAAGACAGCAGAAGAACCAAATTGAAATCCAAATTGCCAATCAATTATTTCACCAGCAACCAACTGAAATTTCTGCAAGTGCCTAGGAGTAACACTAAAAGAAACGGTATTTGGCTGATCAGGAATACCACCCCCAATATTTTTATGAGCATGGTATTTTATAGGTATTTTTATAACACTTGTAGTATCTACAATACCGTTATAGTCCCAGGAAATGCCTCGATTGTGATGACCTTGAGAGAGGCTATGAAAATTTGCTGAAGAATTTGTAATCACAGGTAAAATGCGATCTAAAGACACATTCTGGTTTCTGTCCTGAAATAACGCTGGAGACATACGAAATTCATCACCGCTACGTCTCCAGAGACCTGAACAACTTACTTTAAACTGCTCGCATAATTGGAAAAACTCCAAATCAAACTGACCCGTTGAATTACCAGATCTTCCATACCAATGAAAATGAATGTTTTTAACTTTATCCATTTGCAATCGAAAATCCACTTCGTTAAACCGATTGTTTCCCCAGGACGGAGTTACTTGATTTTTATTGTTTTTGGCCAGAAGCATGTGTCCATCTTTGGCTTGTACAATTGCAATTTTATTTTGATATCTAGGTAATGCCAACGACTGAAGAAATACACCTGTTCCGCCAATATCATAACCCTTAAGACGTATTCCTTTGTTTATATCAACACGGCTTCCAAATTTATTCAAAACATAATCAATACTAGCTGCTATTCGTTGACCGTTATAATTCGCTACGGCACCAGATCGTTGACCACTAAATCCCCATAAACCACCATCCGGATTGCTTGAAAAAGAATCTTCTTGATCATGGATTTCTATTGCATTTGTCTTCCGATGAAAAATAGTAGGACTAGTTACAAAATTTCCTTTTCCATCATCATTTCGATGCAAGACAATCAGTAAACTAGCTGGATTAGCTCTTGTGAAATTACTATCCTTGGGAGTCATGAAAGACATGGGCATATCCAGCCCAGTATGCGTAAAAAAAGGATCACTACTAATGTTATGTTGACATTTATACCAACTCCAATCCCGATTTATTTTTTTGCCAATTTGAGGACAATCTATATTACCTGCTGCCCAACTTTGTTTGACCACTAAAGTAGTCACTAATGATAACAATATTAAAGTTATTAACTTTTTCATTGTCAATTCTCCTAAAACTATGATTTGAATATAAGACTGTTTAAGTCTTATATTCAAAATGGATAAAGTAAAAAATCAAGTTCATTAAAATAATAACTCCTGCTACCAGGAATATTTTAAATAATAGTTACAGAATATAATAATCAAATTATTTTTCTGTGATGTCAATCAATTATTTTAACTTAATCTTCTTTGCCTGAACCAGAGTGTGAACCAGATCAATATAAAGGTGACCCACCATTCTGAATATTTGTGTTTTTAGTTACTATTTTACAAAAAAATCACTTCATTCGTTATTTTAAAAACTTCTAGTGCCATTGAAAATTTAAACATTAATAAAGTGAAGGTGTATTCGTTGAACCCTTAAAACTTAAAAATATTTCTATTCAAACACCCGCACAACATGAGCAATTAATACGCCAAACTTAGAAATTAATATTATAACACCTATAAATCAAACAACTACTCAATAAACTTAACAAGTAAACCACAAAAGTAGTTCCAATATTTATTGCAGATTGTCTGTAATTACCGACAAAATTTGATCATATAGCAAGACTTTTATTTGACTGAGTCCAACCCCCCGAAACCAGCTCACAATTTTCTTAAAATTTAATAGCAACATTACTAACTTGAGAAACCATATCATTCAGTATGTTATAAAATAATTACCCTGCACCTTTTACATATTTCCAAGGCTTTAATTCTCTTACTTAGCAATTGATACTCCTCAGTTAATACTGCCTTAAAAACGTCACTAATATACGACACTACCTACAAACTGTTTTCAGTCCAGTGTAAACAGCAGCAAAATCATGCCTATATAATGTGGCGAAGATAAATTTTCTAGCGTAAGAAATGGGATTGAGGTAGGACAGCCAGTTACCAGACTGCCCCCTCACAAATCCCTGCGTGCG
>CAYNRB010000041.1:10010-18584 GCA_964399475.1 uncultured Methylomarinum sp. | reverse complement strand
AGGCTACATTGATGGCATGTCTGAGTGGCTGTCGGTCTTCCATGCTCCCCCTGGGATTTATAGCGGATACATTAAATCGTCTGTTGGTTTAATCATTGTTTGTTTGGGTTTAAAGTTGAAATTTATAGTATTTGAATAGTTGCGAATAAGTAAATACGGGAACGACTTTCAGTCGTTTTAAAACAACCTATGGACTTTCAGTCCATAGTGGTTGGGTAGCACGCCTGTAAAGTCAAAATTCTAGGCCAAACTTCCGGAACTTATTAAATCCCCACTCCTGCTTCCAACAATACTTTCTACAGCACCTCGACTGCAAGTCATTCTTTAATTAACTACATCTAAAGACTACCTTGTTGAATAACAACTAGGTTTAGTCGAAAAACAGCTAATTTTTCACTCCAGAAGAGAATGACTTCGAAAATTAATTTTTCTTAAAAACTAAACTATAATGACTATAGTTACCTTTAAATCACTACTTCAGCTTCTAATAAATTTGTACTTATTATTTTTTTAGACTATAATCTCCATATGTCCAATTCAGGGCAACCAATTTAAACACCATAGTTAAGCCCCCATACGTTACCTATATCTCTTTATTTACGGTTACTACCGTTATGCAATTCTTTGTACGCCCATCATTATATGAATCTTTCTGAATTAAAACTAAAACAAATTAGTGAAATTGTATCCATTGCCGAGTCGTTAGGAATCGACAATATCTCCAGAGCCCGAAAACAAGAAGTCATCTACGCCATCCTCAAAAAACAGGCAAAAAGCGGTGAAGATATATTTGGAGATGGTGTACTGGAAATTTTACAAGATGGTTTCGGTTTTTTGCGCACCCCAGGCAGTTCATATTTAGCAGGCCCCGATGATATTTATGTTTCGCCCAGCCAAATCAGGCGTTTTAGCTTGCGTACCGGAGATACCATTAGCGGTAAAATACGCCCCCCTAAAGATAACGAACGCTACTTCGCTATGCTCAAGGTTGAAAAGATCAATTTTGAGCCCCCCGAAAATGCAAAAAACAAAATCCTCTTTTCCAACTTAACTCCGCTGTTTGCAAATAAACGCTTCATTCTTGAACAAGGAAACGGCACTAGTGAAGATCTTACCGGTCGAGTTATAGATCTAATTGCCCCGATAGGAAAAGGCCAGCGTGGCTTAATTGTCTCCCCCCCAAAAGCGGGGAAAACCATGATTCTGCAAAGCATCGCTCATGCCATTGCAGAGAACAATCCAGAGTGTTACCTAATTGTATTACTGATTGATGAACGCCCTGAAGAAGTCACAGAAATGGAACGCTGTGTTCGCGGTGAAGTGGTTTCCAGTACTTTTGATGAACCTGCTACCAGACACGTTCAAGTGGCAGATATGGTCATTGAAAAAGCACGTCGTTTAGTCGAACATAAACACGATGTGGTTATTTTGTTAGACTCATTAACACGTTTAGCCAGAGCTTACAATATGGTGACTCCATCATCGGGTAAAATATTATCAGGTGGTGTTGATGCCAATGCATTAGAAAAACCAAAACGCTTCTTTGGTGCAGCAAGAAATATTGAAGAGGGTGGAAGCTTAACGATACTGGCAACAGCATTAGTTGATACCGGATCTAGAATGGATGAAGTTATCTACGAAGAATTCAAAGGTACGGGTAATATGGAGCTCCACCTAGAGCGAAAAATTGCTGAAAAAAGGGTTTATCCAGCGATTAACATTAACCGCTCAGGTACACGCCGTGAAGACTATCTTGTTGATCCAGAAGAGTTACAAAAAACCTGGATTTTACGTAAAATTCTCCAGCCTATGGATGAGTTGGCGGCCTCAGAATTTATTCTTGGAAAATTGAAAGACTTTAAAACCAATGCTGAATTTTTTGATTCTATGAGGCGATAGTGAGAAAACAAGACTTTGTTGGAGTACTAAAACCCTGTTTTAGCACTCCAAAGACAGCCTTATTTAAGCTTAAATAAATCCACACAGTTACAATCTAAAAAACTCTTAACCCTGGCTTAATCTGCTTTGGGAACATAGCCTTCAGGCATTTTAAATTCATCAGAAAACAGAAATTTTTCACGCTCCTCCTCTATCAGTTTTCTAGCTTTAGACTCATAACTTGCTAAATGTTGCTCGTTAATAATCATGGTTTGCATGTCAATCCATTCTTGCCAAGCTTGCTGGGAAATGTTTTCATAAATATACTGGCCCTTAAGCCCTGGAAAAGGCGGGCTTTCTAGTCCTTCTGATTCTTTTCCCAATTTTAAACACTGAACCATTCTTGTCATACTTACCTCATAAAGTGATTTTCTAAAAGTCTTTTAATAGGGGCGGGTAGCCCTAAATTATTAATTTGTTCTGCTTTATACCATACTGCTTGATTCGCCTCCATCACTTTATTTGTAAGGTTATCGGTACTTAGCAATACAGTCGTATAATCCAGATGAAAATGGGAAAATGTATGTCTTTGCTCATCCAGTTGTTTTGCTCTTTGAAACGATATATTCTTTTCCAGGCACCAAGACTGAATATCAGCAGTCGAATCAAATTCAATAAAACTCCACAATCCTCCCCAGATGCCCGTCACCGGTCTTTTTTGTAACAGGAATTGATTTTGTTTGTTAAATAAAACTAAAAAGAATATTTTTTTAATGGGTACTGTTTTTGATGGTTTAGAAGCAGGAAATTCAGTCACCTTATTTTCTTTGTAGGCTATACAGCTTACACTTATTGGACACTCGATACATTTTGGTTTGGATCGTGTGCATAGGGTTGCACCTAAATCCATCATGGCTTGCGTATAATCCGCAACACGTTCAATAGGTGTATAGAGCGCACTTATCTTCCAGAGTTCTTTACTAACTCGGGTATTGCCCGTCCAGCCAGATATCGCCTGAAAGCGTGACAACACCCGTTTTACATTGCCATCTAATATAGGATGACTGTGGTTAAAAGCAATGCTTAAAATTGCCCCAGCTGTTGAACGTCCAATACCAGGCAAGTCTATTAATGTCTGCAAATCATTCGGAAATACCCCACCATTTTCATGAATAATCCCTGCTGTTTTATGTAAATTCCTTGCTCTAGCGTAATACCCCAGTCCGGACCAAAGCTGTAATACGTTATCAACTGAGATTGTGGCTAATTGGTTTATATTCGAGAAAACATGGATAAATTTATTAAAGTAGGGAATAACCGTAGTAACTTGGGTTTGTTGTAGCATTACCTCTGACAGCCATATTCTGTATGGGGTAATATTTTGTTGCCAAGGCAGATCTTTTCTTCCATGTTTATCAAACCAAGTAAGAATTTTTTGCTGAAATATTTCTGGGGACATTTGTGTGATGTACGAGGATCAGGGGGAATAAGTTTTGTGTGGATACTGTTAACACACTAAATTTACAAGGTAAACTTGAAAGGATTTTAGTAGGGTGGGGAGTCTTTTTCCCCACCGTAGAGCACTCTACTAAATTGGTGGGCAAAAAAGACTGCCCATCCTACTATGTGTCTCCTTAAATTTTCAATTTCTCTATGATTTTTAGTGAAAACTACTGCACCTTTCCTATGAATTAATCTTGGACGAAATTCAATTGCTATCAATTCTATTCCTTAATTAAAGCAAGGCATAAAGCCGTTTGATTAAAAGAAACCTTTAATCAAATCACCCACACCCGGACCAAGTTTTTCATCCAGTTTCTTGAACACTTTATCATCCAGTTTTTTAATTAATTTTTGTTTTTCCTTCTCAATTTTATGTTTATATTTTTCCGCTGCCATCGCAATTATATCTAGCTGATAAGTCGGCTTAGAAAGGGTTCCACCAACATTGATAATAACGGGGATCCCTCTTATTTTTTCTGCTTTTGTATCCGTTGCAGTGCGTTTAATGACTCTGGAATTTACATTGAATTTAAGCGCTTCGTTACTAATGTTTACGGTTCCTTTGCCTTTGACTCTTACTTTAGAAGATTCAGCCAGCAAGTCATTATTACTAAGCACTCCATTTTTGATTTGCGCCGTACCACTGATAATAGAAAATACCGTTTGATCATTTTTGTTTTTTGTGGGTAGAGTCCCGCCGTCTAAAAGTCCCTTGGCACTATCAATAATTTTTTGTAAATTAAAGCCCTTGATGACACTATCCTTAAAACTAAATTCAAGATTACCATTCATTGAAGACTTTATTGCTGAGATAGAATTGCCCCTGGCTTGAATTTTGGCAGAAGCATTGGTTGTTCCTTGCATCAGGATGTCGAGTTTCATATCTTTCAACAAAGGTTCGATTTGAACATTTGATAGCTTCTCATTCAATCTCAACGTAGGCGTTTTATTTTGTACATTGATTGCAGTACTACCTGAATATGAACCTTTATACAGTCGTTTTATGGTTTGATGTGTCTGAATTTTTCCATTTTTAGCCTTCAGTTTTAAATTGACCCCATTTATTTTCATATTGTTAACAAGGAGTTTGTTAATACTTAATTGACCATTAACATTTAATGCTCTGAGGGTTTCTACTGGAAATAATGCAGCGCTTGCCACGGCAGTGGCAGCAGGAGTTGAGGCAGCTTTATTGGTTTTTTCAAGCTTTTTTGGTAAATATCGGTCAAGATTAATCTCATCTACTTTAAGATTAAACTTAATCGCTGGTTTACTAAAGTTGTTGATACTAGCTGATCCATCAATAGTCGTATCATCCAGTTTAACCACTAAATTCTGTATGTCCGCAGAATTTGCCGTACTTTTTAGTTTAAAGGCAACTGTCAGTTTTTTAAGTACTTCTGCATCTTGTTTGTCAGGTAAAGAGATTGCTAAGCTTTCTAAAAACTGCGCAAGATTGGGAATTACCATATTAATAGAGCTATCAACTATGGGGTTATCCGTAATGTTACTGATACGGGCAGAGCCATCAATAGTCGTATCATCCAGTTTAATGACTAGATTTTGTATATCCGCTGAATTAGCCGTACTTTTAAGGTTAAAGGCAACTGACAGATTTTTAAGTGCTTTTGCATTTTTATTCTTAGGTAAAGAGATTTCCAAGCTCTCTAAAAACCGAGTAAGGTCGGGAGTTGTCACATTAATAGAGCCATTAAATACGGGGTTGTCGGTAATCTTACTTCCGTTAATATCCGCAATTATACTCAGGTTTCCTGACTTAATTTTTAAGTCAGATACAGCCAGAGTTTGCTGAGTTATATTTAATGCGATATCCGACAATAAATTAACTTTTAGTGTCTTACCCGGTATATCTTTGCCTTCCGTTATGCTCTCTATTTTTATATTGTTAAGCTTGAAATCGTCTAATTGTTCAGAAATCACCAGTTCAGAAGAAAACTGCAAGGTTACAGTTAACTGAGGTTCCTTATTGACAACTTTCAAGGAAAGCTCAATAGGGATAGGTTTATCGAATACTAATTTGTCAGATTTAAAATTAAAGTCAATAACCTCAACATGTTGATTTGCCTGTTGATCGTCCCAGACTATATTTGCCTGTTCAATTGAAATGCCACCAATTGCCAGTGCGGCTAGAGGATTAACAGCATCACTATCATTTTCAATTTTGTCTTCAATTTCAGCTGGCTCGGGTGTGCTTTTATCAGAGGCTAAATCATCCCAGTTTGTACGCCCTTGCTTGTCTTTTTCTAAATTTAAACTCAGTCCCTTTAGTACGATTCGGCTAATTTCAACTTTTTTAGACAATAAGGGAATCAACTTAACTTTAATATTACTTTGCAGTATTTCTGCAAAAGCGTTATCAGAAAACCCTTCCGCATTACTCAGGGTTAATTTACCCGTAGAAACACCAATCCAAGGGAAGAAGGATAATTTAATATCGCCCTCAATATTTAAATCTCTGCCCGTATTATCTTTTACAACAGCCTGAATTTGAGGCTTAAAGTCATTGGGGTCGACAAACATAGGAACCGCAACAGCAGCTATAATAATTAACAAAAGAACTGCTGCGAAAATTGACAATATTATTTTAAATATTCGAGCCATTTTAAAATCTCACTCTGAAAAAGATTTAAAGACAAAGAGAATTAACTTTGGAGGTTTAATCATGTTTTTACTAAAAGTCAGGTAAAACTTGAAGCTATAATAACATCAAGTGAAAAAACACGTAGGGCGGAAAAGCGATAGCGCCTTCCGCCATTAATGCGCATATCAAACCTCATTCGTCAAAAAAGTCGGATAACGCTATCGCTCATCCAACCTACTTTATGTCATACGAGTTTGAGTCAAAGACAATGAACAGAAGTGTGGAAATGATTAACCCATCTTCGTGACTTTTTCTACTCTAAATCATTGATATGTGGTAATCGTTGGGTTTTAACGAAAAAAAGTCCTTTAAAATCAATGGTGTTTTTTTTGCATTGGAAGTAGTGCCATCTTCGTCTTTTTTGGCCATAAATTTATTGACTTTTGAAAAAATTATCATCATTATTAACGAGTCGCTAGAATTTATAGAAAATATCGCCGAAATTCAACCGTTTCTAGAAAAATACAAAAATTTGTAGTGCCAACTGGATGCCATTTGAAAATTCAAGTTATTGATTTACAGGAAATGTGTCAAAAATAGTCACGAAGATGGGTTAGGGTGACTTTATTATCAAACAATAACTGCTGAATCACTGGAAATGAAAAACAACAGTTGCAAATGAATTGCTTCTAACAGATGGAATACGAACATATAAAGGGAATATGCTGTGGAAGAATTTCAGTCAAAAAAAAGCGGATAACACATTGATGTGCTATCCGCCTTATTTACAAAATCGAATAACTATTGCTTACAGATTTTCAGCGTTATTGCTTAAATAATCTGCAACACCCGCTGGACTTGCATCCATGCCCTTGTCGCCTTTATTCCAGCCTGCTGGACAAACTTCACCATGTTCTTCATGGAATTGCAGTGCATCAACCATACGTAACATGTCGTCAATGTTACGACCTAAAGGTAAATCATTCACTACCTGATGACGAACCATACCATTCTGGTCAATCAAGAAGCTACCGCGATAAGCAACTGCGGGTACATCCGCTTCAACATCATAATCTTTACAGATTTGGTGGTTAATATCTGCTGCCATTGTATAGGATACCGGGCCAATACCACCGTCATTGATTGCAGTATTACGCCATGCATTATGGGTAAAGTGAGAGTCAATAGACACAGCAATAACTTCTACGCCACGGCTTTTAAATTCATCCATACGATGATCTAAGGCAATTAATTCACTAGGACAAACAAAAGTGAAATCTAAAGGATAGAAAAATACTAAAGCATATTTTCCTTTTGTTGCATCAGAAAAGCTAAAGGAATCAACAATTTCGCCGTTACCTAAAACAGCAGGGACAGTAAAGTCGGGGGCTTGTTTACCTACTAATACGCTCATTATTTTTCTCCAAAATTATAGACAAAGGTTTATTCACTGGGGTGAAAGACGAGAAAGGAAATGTTACTATGAAAATCACTTTTCGGACAGTCACCTAGTATGAGCCACTGAAATGTGGATTTCATTTATTCTACACTATTTTACTGGGTATTTGCCGAATAAAAAGAAACCTTCAGGAGTCGATAATCAGTTAATCATAGGGGTAGCTAAATGAGCAAAAATATCGCAATAAATTTCTAAGGCTAACAAAATTGATCATAGAATAGCCTGTTTTTTACAGGGATATTGCTAACTTATTAATATCTGCTTCTAGTTTTAATAAAATCTCTTTGGCATTTTTCAGATTATCATTTGAATAGTTGAAACTGGCATTCGATGTTAATACTTTCCAGCGAGTTAACAAGTTCTTTAATTTTAATTTGCTAGAGACAGTAAAATGCCATTGACTGATTATTTCTGCATATTCATCTAGCTCAATTTTGATCAGAGTTTCTCGTAGCGTTAGCAAATTCTCTATTAAAACGCTGATCAAGCTGATTTGCTCCGAAATCCATTGCGTAACCAATTTAGCATGAATATTCTTAATTGAAACGTCTTCATTATCTGAAATCACTTTAATACATTGAATAAATTCGATGCTACTAAATTTAATGGCAATTTCATAAAATGCTGATGCTTCCATATCGTATAAATTATCTAGAACATATGTTTCACAAGGTCTGGAAACGGTATGAAGTACGCTGGATTCTGAAATATTATTTGCAATCAATGACGGATAATATTTTTTATCGGTGTCTACATCAATAATTTTAATAGCCGTAACAAGTTGACCGATTGTTCTGGTTTTGTGACCCGCTATGCCTAAGTTTAATAAAACTGGGTTTTCAGCATAAGGAAATAGCGCCATTGTATAAGCGACCCCACCGGCCATTGCGATTTTGCCTATACCCGTTACACATAAAATCATTCCTTTATTTTTATAGATTGAAAAAGGGTGGTTTTTACTGTCTTTTTTCAAGTTATAATGAGCTAGCAAAGGTTTAGCCTCACATTCCAGCGCAATAAAAATAAAACTATCAGGAATTGCGGAGGATTGATTTTGAGTAGAGGGATGGTTACTGGCCTTATTCATTATGTTTTAAGCTATTTGGATTTAAGGGAGATGGAAAAAAATAAT
>CAYNRB010000041.1:7861-9910 GCA_964399475.1 uncultured Methylomarinum sp. | reverse complement strand
CCAGCTCCCTAAGTACAATTCAAGCAGTTCTAAGGAAATAACTTCAATGGAAACATTTATTCAGAGTGTTATTAAAGGCTGTACTCAATGGTTGTCTGAAGACACAACTATCAACGTACCCAGTAATAATGTGCAATTTAGCTATATTGTAAAGTATTCGGGTCAGACCGGTAAAACCGATTGTTTACCCATGTTAATAGCCTTACATGGTGATGGTGATAGCGCAAATGGTTTCTATGAAAGCGCCCTGAATGAAATTAATATCCCAGCTCGTATTATTTTAGTCAAAGGCCCTATTGCGCATCAAATTGGTTATGTCTGGCCTTTTTCAGTGGCTCAATTTGAAGACTATGGGACGGCTTTTAGTGAAGCAGTTAATCTACTAGCAACCCGTTACCCAACGGTCAATAAACCTGTTCTTCTGGGTTTCTCAGGTGGTGGTGGAATGGCTTATTACCAAGCTGTTTTACATGGTGATAATTATTCCAGTATTTTTTCTGTATCTAGCTTGTTAGCAAAAGTAAAATTGGGGGCAGGTAGATCCATGCCCGGTGCTGAAGTTTATGCCTATCATGGTAAAAGTGATGAGGTTATTGCCTTTTCAGACGCTATAAAGACTTGTAAACTTTTGAAAAAAAACAAGGTGAGAGTCAATTTTACCGAGTTTGATAGTGGTCACCAAGGTTTTTTTACAGATATGAAATCCCAAATCATCCAGGCTATTGCAGAAAAATTAAGCAGTCTTTAGATCGGTTATTATCGGTATAAGCCATGGTCAATCAATTGTGATATAGAAACTTCAGCGGCTTCCCCAACGTTACGCCATGAAACATTTCCTGCCTTTATTTGGCGTAATACTGCTTCGGATGCAAAAAAACGCTCGGAATTGTAAAAAAAATCAACCCCAGGTTCAATTCTTTCAGATAGGCTAATGGCTTTACTTCGCTGTTGCCAAGCATGAATATGTTCTTTTGATGCTTTAAGTTCATTAGTAATCTTGATAATTAATTTTCGGTAGACATTGATAAAGGGTTTTGCATCGACTAGTTTATAAGTCGCCCATTTTCGATTGACTTTAAATAATTGCTTCCAGATAAAACTAATATCATCAAAATTATCCAAGCATTTTGCGGTTTCAGACAATATTTTTCGGGGTTCAAAGGCCGCTAAAAAGACTTTACCCTGAGTTAATCGTATTTTTTTTGAGCCTTTTAGTTCATAAATAAATTTTACAGTTTCGTAGAAGTGCTCTTTAGTATCCAGACTCAAGGTATCAATTTCTAATTCTGATAAGCCTATTCTTCTCAGCCACCGTCCCGTTATGATGAGTTCAAACTGATCCGTAAATTTTCTCAGAAAATATTCTACCGGCTTAATACCAGCAGAGTATTCAAAGCCACTTTTTTTAAGCGATTTTGTCAGATGACTAAATAAATTAAAAAATTGCTCGGTTTGACCCCAATCACCACCCAGTAAATTAACACCATCTGGCATATAACTATAACTTCCGTGATGAGCATCAATATACATGAAGGTAGAAAAATCGATAGTGCCACCACAAGAAGTCATATTACCAAAAGTTGGTGAACCATGAACCGCATGAATATCAAAATAAATGGCTGAGTCAGAGGCAAGATTGGTAACAATGAGATCTAGATAGTTTCGTACATCTGTAGACGTGACTAAATGAGTTAAAGACAAGCCTAAATCTCGTTTTAAACCGTATTCAAACAGTGTTTGTAGTTGTGCATGATTGTCAGAAAAATAACGATAATGACCAAATCTCAAATGATTACCAATACGGACAATAATAACGGCTTTTTCATGATCAACTTCGCGATAAAAAGGCAGTTCAATCACCGCTAAAACACCGACAGCACTGATACCACTATTTTTTGCAGCTGCGCTATAAATATACTCATGAACAGCTTCAGTCAGACTGACTTGACCATCTTTATGATTTTCTTTTGCATGATTAAACCAGGCTAACGGAGTTGCACCTGCGCCTTTTAATACCACATCAAAATATTGAAAACGTCCCGGTTCAAG
>CAYNRB010000041.1:0-7761 GCA_964399475.1 uncultured Methylomarinum sp. | reverse complement strand
TCATTCTGTTTAAACCAGGCAAAATTTTTGAGGATAATTCGTTCCAACTCATCATCTGACTCTGGTAAATCAAGGTTCAGCTTGTTAGCCAAGTCATGATTAAAAAGAATCAGACGCGAACCTGTGATGGGTACAGCTTGAATATCAATGAAGTAATCTGACCCAAGAGAGCGAAAAGAATGCTTTCCTTTTGAAATCTTCTTAATTGAAACAGGTTTCTGATGCGTGATTTTTTGTGAATTAAGATCAAGAGGCATTGGCGATGAATCAATCATTCCTATGAATATATTAAGCAATAAAAAAAACACAGCAAACGACTCTGTTTATAAACAGTTCTTATTTTACAGATAAGAGAGAAAAAAAATTAATAATAATAAAAAAACGGGTGAGTAAGATTTTTTTAGCGTAGCGAAAAAACCGTAACCCACCAATACTAAAAATAGTCGACTTACGCTTGATAAGCTAACATAGAAAAACACCTAATTGATTAGCCGTTTATTTCTAAACTCAAGCTAGTACTCTGTCAATTTTGGTTTGATGGGTATTAGACCTATGTAGCCTGTATGAAACGAAGTGTAATACGGGGTTCTTCACCGTAGAATCTCCCGTATTACGCAAGCTTCATACGGGCTACATTATTTATTTTTGAATAAAACCTATTCATAAAACCGAAGTAGATGGAATACTACTCCATCTACTTCGGTTTTATGAATTTTGTAGAGCGGACTTTAGTCCGCTCTACATCATTTCCGAATAATCAAACCTAAATTGTCGAAACACTAGTAAATGCTGTACTTTGTAACATGCGATGTTCATAAATTTTAAAAACACCTGGGTTAATCCACTTTCGATACTTCCAATAACTGATCTTGCAAATAAGAAAAACTAATCCGCTCTTGTTCCAGACGTTTCAAATTGACTTGTAGTTGTTGATAAAGCCTGTTTTCGGTTTTAGTCAGATGAGATAAAACGTGTTGCTTCGATTTTTCCAAAGGTTCTAAAACAGAGAGATGAGCAAACTTTTCCAAGGTAATTTCATCCATTAAAATAGACGTTACCTGAGGAAAACAATGCCGTAACTGCGATAACATCGCGAAACCATTGGTATCAATATCTCCCCAATAATAGATGTTCTTATTTTGCAAACAATTCACTTCGGCTAATAGATTAACGGCATAACCCAAGCCTAAAATCACTAGGGCACGAGGAAAATCGGGAAAGGCTAATCCAGTAATTTTATTTTCCACAACAAATACAGTATCCACTGTAATATCAAGCTTTCTAAACGCATTCACGGTTAATGAAATATCGGTTAAACCTTGTATCGCCAATGCAGAATCTAAAATCCTAAAGCGAATGATTGGCAACTCATAACGTAAACCATATCGACGCTCAAAACCATGTTGCTGTAGGCCAGTTATTTCCTGATCAAAAGCAGATTCATTCAAAATCTGGGTTAATAACTCGTTTAATATAGCTCTGTTCTTCTCTATGAATTTAGTGTCAACCCCTTGAATATCTAATTGACGAATATAACAATCCGGTTGTGGATGCGTATCAAAATAATCACACACTTTTAACAATTGTGGCCAAATATCAGCATACTGCATGATTTTTAACGGATAGCGAATAAACCAGTCCAGTAATAAAGCATCTTGTTTTAAACTTTGCTCTACCAATTGTTTGAATTTTTCAAATTCAGCCTGTTTGCCGAGATATTTTAAGAATATTGCTTCATTATTAAAGACAATAGCTTTGGGTAATTTTTGCTCACCAATTTGTCTATGACTAATGATTTTATCGCTGATTACATAACCCTGTTTTTGACTGTCTTGGCGCAAAGCGTATATTGCATCTTGAATTTCACTGTAATGATTCAGTAATGCTTTTGCAGGGATATTTTTAATAGGAATTTCGAGTGGGAAATAGTCGGTTTTTTGTAACCAAGAGCGATGATAATCACCTCTTGCCCAAATTTTGGATGCGCGTTGTTTTAGATCTTTAACTGATGTAAAAAATTTTGACATGCCTGTTCTAGCGATTTACTTAAAATTCTGAATTGTAGGGGTAAAGATCACTTGATGAGTAAGTTCATGAATTCATCAATCTTTAATACAAAAAATCTCGGAAATTCTATTTTTTTCAAGCAATTAAAATGTTTATCGTTACTAATTAAATAATCAGCATTACTTGCAATGGCACAATCAACAAATTTATTATCATCTGCATCTTCTGAGATTAAACGCCATCTATAGTAAACTTCTTGTTTATGAACATTTTGTAAGCTTATTAACATTTCACAGATATTATTTGCAATCATTGAATTGGTTTTACGTTCAATAATTTCAGTATATTCACTTAAAATTTCGTTACTGATAATTAAGGTTAGATCATTATTGATCAGACTATCGAAAATAATTCTATAACGAGATTTTGTAGGGATAGCAACTAATAATATATTGGTATCTAAAACAACTTTCATATTACTGATAGGGTGTTCTTACATGTTCATTTGTCCATTCTGACATTGTTTCGTTATCCCAGTTGTTTTCATCCCACAGTTTATCCATTTCTTGTGTTGCTTGATCCGCAAAGTATTGTGTAAGGATTCTTTTTATATCACCTAGTTGTTGATTATCCAGTTGATAGCTAAATACTTTTAACAATTCTAATTGTAAATTACTTAGTTTTTGTGTTTGCATATTACTTCTCATTTACAGTTTTTGAAGATATTGTACTTCTCTTATAATAGAATAAGCTTGAATTTAACAAACTGGTATAAGATATACTTGATCATTAAGCCCATCCTAGATTTAGCACCTAAATTGAATGGCATTTATTCCAATTGAAGCGCCTTTTCCCGACGATATTCTTCAATAGTCAAATTCCTCAGCATAGAATTCTTACCTTCTTCATTATGCACCAGATTAACACTCTTAACATAATTCTCAATCACATGAATTTTTTGTAAAGGTGTCACGATTAACAATTGCAAATTCAGTTTACTAAATAATTCCAGACCATATCGTGCAGACTCATCAGACCCACGCCCAAAAGCCTCATCTATCATCACAAAACGAAAGCTTTTAGATTGCTTTTCTCCCCACTCCAAACCAAATTGGTAGGCTAAAGCAGAAGCTAAAATAGTATAGGCCAATTTTTCTTTTTGACCGCCTGATTTTCCAGCAGAGTCTGAATAATATTCTTTTTCCTGATGATCTTCTCGCCAGCGTTCAGAGGCAGAAAATAAAAACCAGTTTCTAACATCGGTGACTTTACGCGTCCATTTTTTGTCCACATCCGTCAAACCCTCACGCCCATTAAAACGGTCGATCAATTGTTTGACCTGATGGAATTTATTTTCATCATATAAATCATCTTCAGCGCCTAAGGTATCGGATAAACAGGCGCGAAGATCTTGCTGGAAATTCCTGATATCAATATCATTGCTACGTTCAGAAATCAGCGTAATATACGTGCCTTTATTATAATCAATCGCATTCAAGGAAAGATTGATTTTAGTCAGTTTATCTACAATTTCCTGACGTTCTTTATCCAGATTAGCCTGAAACATGGCGATTTTCTGGATGGTGCCTTCTTTAAGCATTTGATGAAAACGTTTTTCATGACGGGGTAAATCTTCTTTTTCCAGCTTATCCAGCATTTCGCCAAATTCCACAGCCGATTGCAAACTGGCATCCACTTCCCTAGATTCCAGTTTATACTTATCCTTGTAGCGTTGCATTTGCTTGATTATTTTCTCACTCAAACTTTTAATTTTGATATTTTCACTGTCTAATTGCTTTTGTATCCATCTGCGCATGATACTACGCTGCTCATCACTGGTAGCAATGGTGACAATGATGGAAGGCAAGGCTTTAAGCTTCATCGCAGTGAGTTTTTTAAAGCTAAATTCACGTTCTTCAGCTGAAATAAACTCCACCGTTTGCTGATTCACCTGAACCAGAATTCGATCGCTTTCAATCTGTTCCTCTAATTTACCACCTTCTTTGGTTAAAACGCTGATAGCTTCTTGTTGATCCAGAACTTGTCTGATGTTTTCTTCTAACTGTTGTTGTAAATGTTTTAATACATCAGAATTTTGTTCAATTTGGCGTTTTTCTTCTAATAAAGCATCAATCTGTAAACTAATGGTTTTCCAGTCTATCTCATCAAATTGTTCAATATTCAGTAAATCACGGGCTTTATCGCGTTGTTTTGTCAGTGATTGATAGGATTTTCCCAGTTTTTTTAATTGTACTATACAAGCTAACCCTTGTTTTTGAACAGCACTTAAAGTTGTTTCCAAGGCTTCAATTTTAGCTTTATTATCCCAACCCAAAACAAATCTGGAACGGTCATTAATCGCATGGCGATCATCTTTCTCATGTCGTGATGCACCACTTTTAATCTGACCTTGTGGGGTAATGGATTTAGGCTGTCGTCTAAAGTCATCCAGACTCGCTGCACAATAATAATCAAAACGCTTTCCAATTTGAGAGGATAACCACTCATAAAAAGACGTATCGGTTTTAATTCTTACTTTATGGAAAAGAGATTCTGACGCAGGCGTATCAAAGCGTTCAGCTTGAAAGTCTTTAACCCGAAAATAAACCAAACGACCTTTTAAATGGGTTTTCTCAACATAATGCACCACTTTTTGATAATGCTCTTCAGCCACCAATAAGCTTAATGCAAAATTATGCATGACCCGTTCAATCGCGCCTTCCCATTGGTTCTCAGTTTCATCGACTTTTAATAATTCCCCAACAAAAGGCAAAGCTTCCCCGTCTATACCAATGGTTTCGGCTAATTGCTGACGTATTCTTAGATTAGATAAAGGAATATTGCTTTGCCTGGCTTTTAAGGATTTAATCTCATCCTGTAATTGTTGAGCATGGAGGTTGAATTGATTACGTTCAATAGTGACATCAATTTTTTGTTTTTCTATTTCGGTTTGCCGGCTTTCAATGGCTTGCTGTTTTTTCTCTGCATGGTAGCGATTATCTAGAAAATCATCACTGTTATGCGCGGTCGTCAGTTCCAGTTGATCACAATAGCCCTGATATTTAAAAGCCAATTGTTTTTTATGTTGCTTTGATGATTCTAGGCGTAAAACTTCTGCACTAATAGTATCTAAACGACGACCGCCATTATCTTCAATACTTTGTTTAAGCTGGTGTTGATCATCTCGTAACAGATTTAACTGATTATTTTGACGTTCTAAGCGACGTAGATGTTTCTTCAGTTCGAGTTCTCTTTTGTCGATACGCTTATTCAACAAGAGAATTTTATTTTGAGCAAAAAAAGCCTCCAGCGCCTCACGGCAACGGGTTTTTTCACTGTGTTGCTGTTCCAGAATTTGATGATTTTCAAAATCAAATAGCATCGGTTTTAAAAGTGAAAGCTGGTCTTTAGCTTTTAATACCGCTTCATGGGCACGATTAAGATTATCAAATTCTCGACAGATTGAAGTAATGCGTTCCTGAACAGGTGGCGCTTCCAACATATGCAAACGTACAAAGTCAGTCAGATTGCCAACAGCTTTCATGGAGACAGTCTGGTACAACAACTCAAGTGCCTGTTCGCTTTCTATGCCTAATCGGCGACGAAATTCAGCGGCATAATCTTTAAATGATTCGAATATTTGTAACTGAGAACGCCGCTTTAAACGCTTTTTTAAATCCAGAATATCACTACCAAACTGAGAGAAATGTTCTTTAATAGTCAAAGATTCTGTACTTAAGCAATAAAATCGGGACGGTTGATTTTGGTCTTCTTTACACCAGAAAACCTGAGCAATCGTGACATGGGCATCATAGCCCTGATTATAAAAATAACCGAGTAAAACGCTGTAATTATTAATATCCCGTAAAGCGACCTGTTTTGCGGATAAGTTTTCACTATCTTTTTCAGTTTTATAATGACCGCGCACATAAGAGTTTAAATTACGTTCTTTACTTTCTGCACCTGCCGCCTTGTTATAGGTAATTTTTTGTGTGGGAACAAGCAGAGTGGTTAATGCATCCACCAAAGTTGATTTACCCGAACCAATATCCCCCGTTAATAAAGCATTAGCCCCTTCGGGCTTAATCACCCAGATATGTTTATCGAAGGTACCCCAATTCAGTAGCTCAAAACGATGTAACCTAAAACCCGCTAAAAGATCGTTTTCAACAAAATCCATTTCACTCACTTGCTTGTGCATAGTCCTGATAGGTTTGTAATTTTTCTTTAAAGTCCGCCGTCCAATCCGCATCAACCAGGGCAATAATAATCCGCTGGATTTCCAGGTTTTCGCTATCGTTTTTTAATTTTCGTAAAAAGCCTAATTCAGCAACTTTATTAATCGTGGCGTTAATAGATGCGGCTATCTGTGCCTCATTACTTTTTTCAGGCATAAAGACCAACATGGCATTACTTAACTCCTGCCTAGAAACAATCACCCGAGTTTCAGAACCTGAACTATCCGCCTCAGCCATTTTTTTACGCAACAAAACACATAATAAACTAATCGGATAACTTAAAGGACGACGGACAATTAACCGAGGTAATGGATTAGTTTCATCTTCATCCGCTACCATTTGAGTCAGCCAGGCATAACCTTCATTATCATCAATCTCCAGATTCAAACCAATGATTTTTACATAATCCAGAACCTGAGTTTGTAACTCCAGTAAATCATTCCATAAAACGGGGTGCTGTGTTCTGAATAATATGCCTTTGAGCAGATGAATAATTATGGGGGAAATGCTGGGTTGGTGTTGTTCGTCTTCTGGCATGGCTGGACTTTGTTATTGCTATAACTTTGATAGGAAATTAGATTTGAAAATTACTCAATAGAACAATATTACCTAATTTTTTAACCTTACGATAATATTTTATATCGGCTGTAATCAAAGTAGCTTTTTGCTGAATAGCTACTGAGTGATACAACGTATCAAACAAATGATGATTGTGTGTTATAGATAATTCACTAGCCAGTTGATAAACTTCCAGCGTATTAGATACTGGAAACTCAAGAATATCTAGAAACTGGATGCATTGTTTTAACGCCTTGGATTGAAAACGTGATAAAACTGCAATAACTTCAGCTTGCCAATGAACTGGTTGAACGGGACTGAGACTGGTTTTTTGTATGGCTTTAAAAATCTTAATGGCTTTGTCTGCATCCTCCTCAGCTTCATTGTTTGGAACAAACCATTTTATAGCGACACTTGCATCTATAACAACCGTCATTTCCTGAGTTCTTCGCGGGCATTATTAATTTCTTCTATTGAAACCGCTTGCTGATTTTCTCGTAAGGCAAGAATGCTATCTATCGCACTGGATCGTCTTTTCTTTATTCTATTTTCTTCAATAGCCTGCTTCATTAAACGGGTTAAGATTGCACTTTTATTTTCCTGGGCAAATTCATTGTTGAATTCTTGTTTAATCTCATCAGGCACGCTGAAATTTACGGTAGCCATAGTGATACTCTATTGTTGAAATATTCAACAATAGAGTATCATGGCTTGGGCATAAATAACAATAATTCTATTTAAGAAAAACTGTTTCATATCAGATTTATATTTTTGGCAAGTTATGAAATCATTTATTTTCTGCTGTGTATAATATTTCTTCTATTTCAATAATAACTTGACTATATTCATCCTCACCTGGCGATGAAGCATTCAATCGTTTAAAAAGTTTCAAACATTCTTTAAAATTATTTTCAGCTTTTTCTCTGAATTCCAATACTATTTCCAAATTAGCATTTAA
>CAYNRB010000040.1:0-19100 GCA_964399475.1 uncultured Methylomarinum sp. | reverse complement strand
CAAAGTTAGCAGGCCGCAATCGATATCAGTTTTATGATTCTAACGAAGATCAACAACTTGTTGATAAACAAGAGTGTTTACAAAATATTCAAACGGCTTTATTGAACAATGAAATGCACTTATTCTATCAACCCAAAGTCAATATGAAAACAGGGGAGATTATAGGTTTTGAAGCTTTAATTCGCTGGCTACATCCAGAAAAGGGCCTGATCCTACCCCACCAATTTCTGCCTACTATTCAAGATACTGGATTAGAAGTTCAGCTAGGTGAGTGGGTGATTAATACGGCTTTACAACAAATTGATAAATGGCATTTTGTGGATTTAGAAATACAAATTAGTGTCAATGTTTCATCTTCTCATCTGCAAGCAACAAGCTTTATCCCTAAACTGACCGCTGTATTAGCAAGCTATGCTAATAATTATTCGAATTATCTACAGCTTGAAATACTTGAAAGCAGTGCTTTAGGAGATTTAAACACAATCAGTGAAATTATTAGAATTTGTCGTGAGGAATTGGGGGTACAGATAGCCCTTGATGATTTTGGGACAGGCTATTCTTCCCTGACCCATTTAAGGAATTTATCTGCGAATATTCTAAAAATTGACCAAAGTTTTGTTAAAGATATATTAGATGATCTAGATGACCGTGCCATCATTGAAGGTATTATTGGTTTGGCAAATGCCTTTAACCTAGAGGTTATTGCTGAAGGTGTGGAAACAGTAGAGCATGGCATCATGTTATTGGAAATGAAATGTCAACATGCTCAAGGTTATGGTATCGCTAAGCCAATGCCTGCGGATGATGTGCTTGAATGGGTTAAACTTTACAAACCAAATAAGCAATGGATGGATTATGAAAAAAAGAAAATCATTCCTAATGAAAAGTAAAGTAGATTTATCCATTCTTATCAGAATGGAGAGGTATCTAAGGTCAATGTTAGATCTTTCAATACGTCTTCAATTAGAAAATACAGTTTATGAAACTTAATGGAAATAAATTTGAACAGGCAGCCAAATTTGATTTTTAGAAGGATAGCAAACATGATGTTTGCCATTTTATTTTGTATGATTAATTGAGCAGACCAGGTCTGGCTTCCACTAAGTTATTGGCTCGCCAATAGAATTTTGTAACTCTATTTTTTCTCCATATTTCTATAGTAGACCCCAGTTATTTACAAATCTAAGTATGCAATTGGCATGCTAAAACATGTATTAGCATGCCAGAATTTCGGGTCGTAGGTTAGTTTGGCGATAGGGTAATTCGACTTTTTCTTTACCCTTAAAATAAAAGGCGGAAGGCGCTATCGCTTTTCCGCCCTACAATTCTTTCCCGAAACGACAAGCGTTTCTTTTCTAGCTATTACGTTCTTCCAAAATAGCGACTGCTGGCAACACTTTTCCTTCCAGAAATTCAAGAAATGCACCGCCTCCAGTAGAGGTATAAGAAATCTTATCTTTGATATTATATTTATCAATAGCCGCCAAAGTATCTCCGCCACCCGCAATTGAAAAAGCTGGGCTTTCTGCAATAGCTTCTGCTAGGGTTTTGGTTCCTTCTTCAAACTGCTCTATTTCAAAAACACCGACAGGACCATTCCAAACTATAGTGCCAGCAGTTTCTAACATTTTGGCATAGTGTTTTGAGGTTTCAGGCCCTATATCTAAGATTAAATCATCGTCTTCAACATCAGCCACATTTTTAACGGTTGCTACCGCAGATTCGGAAAATTCTTTGGCGCAAACCACATCTGTTGGTACTGGTATATCTGACCCTGCTTTTTTGGCAACTGCCATTAATCGTTTGGCTTCTTCAATTAGGTCTTCTTCATAAAGTGATTTTCCGACAGGGAAACCGGCAGCAGCAATAAAGGTATTTGCTATACCACCACCGACTATTAATTGATCAACTTTAGTTGATAAAGAATCTAGAACCGTTAATTTGGTTGAAACTTTAGAACCGCCAACTATTGCTACTAATGGTTTAGCAGGCTGGTTTAAAGCTTTGCCTAATGCATCCAGCTCATTGGCTAATAATGGTCCTGCACAGGCAACCGAGGCATATTTTGCAACACTATGTGTGGAAGCCTGGGCTCTATGCGCTGTTCCAAAAGCATCCATTACAAAAATGTCACATAATGCGGCCATTTTCTGACCTAATTCATCAGTATTTTTCTTTTCACCGACATTGAAACGGACATTTTCGCAAAGTATTACTTCACCCACTGCTATATCAATACCTTCTAACCAGTCTTTTTCTAATCTTACGGGTTTTCCCAGTAAGCTTGATAAACGTTCTGCAACGGGCTTTAAGCTGGATGCATCATCGAATTCACCTTCTACAGGTCTGCCTAAATGAGACATCACCATGACTGCTGCACCGCCTTCCAGTGCTTTTTCAATAGTCGGTACGCTCGCCTGAATTCGAAGGTCGCTGGTGACTACGCCATCTTTTACTGGCACATTCAGGTCTTGACGGATTAATACTCGTTTTCCCGATAAATCCAGATCAACCATTTTTTTTACAGACATATTCGCTTTTCCTCTTGATTTTTAGTGCGCATATTATAAAGTTTCCAGTCCCAAGGTGAAAGGTAAGTACCCAAGTATAATTAATTTAACTAATTTTACGCAGGATTTTTTTTCATATTCAGTGTTGTATAAATAGGCGCATAGCGAGCTACGTCACTATTTATGCAACGCTGAAGATGGAAAAAAAGACAAGTAAAATGTTAAATTAATTATGCTTGGGTACTTATAAACCTAAATTTTTTTCCATTTTATAGAACAACCCATACTGGCAATTTGTTCTTTTGGCCCATGACCCGTTTGGGCAATTTGCTTCATCGCATCAAATAAATCACGTTTAACGTCTTCGGCTGCTGTTTCTTTTTTACTGGAATCCAGTCGACCTCTGTATTGCAACTGAAACTGCTTGTTGTACCCAAAAAAATCAGGCGTACAAACTGCGCCATATTTTTTTGCTATTTCCTGGCTTTCATCCAGTAAATAAGGAAAATCAAAATTCAGTTCCTTTGCCAGTTTTTGCATGTTTTCAAATGAATCTTCAGGATACTCAATCACATCGTTTGCTGATATGGCGACCGAGTTAATGCCTAAGGTTTTTAATTCGGCGGTATCTCTTAAGATACGTTGTTGGATTGATTTTACATAAGGACAGTGATTGCAAATAAACAGAACCAACAAACCTTTTGTTCCCATGCATTTTTCTAAAGTCCAGTTTTGCCCATCGGTTCCGGGCAAATCAAAATTGTCTGCTGTTGCTCCAAAATCACAAACAGGTGGATTTAATGAGACCATTATTACCTCGTAACTATAAACAGTTAAATAACTTTTTCTATTTTTGAGCTATATTTCAATCTAATAGCACTATTATTAAAGTAAACAATGTACAGTATATTCAGGTGGGTTTGTATCAGTTTTTTATTTTGTTATGGTTTCTCAACGGGGTTTGCAGCGGATTCAAAACAAAAGACTGAAAATGAAATACAGGTGTTAATTGATGTTTCTGGAAGTATGAAACAGAATGACCCTGGAAATTTACGTATTCCTGCTGTTAAATTATTAATTAATTTATTACCTTATGGCAGTAAAGTTGGAATTTGGACGTTTGCGCAAGAAACTGAGGTTTTGGTAAAAACCGGCATTGTTGATAAAACCTGGAAAAAGAATGCTTTGTCTAGGATTACAAAGATTCATTCAAGGGGATGGTTTACAAATATTGAAAAGGCCATACAAACATCCGTTCAAAACTGGTTAGACTCAACTGAAAATCAACAACGAAATTTGATTTTATTAACTGATGGAATGGTTGATATATCCAAAGATATTATGTTGAGTGCAGAATCTAGAGAAAGAATTTTAAGCGAACAGATTCCATTGCTTCAGCAAGCGGGTATCAAAGTTCAAGCTATTGCCTTGTCTGATAATGTTGATGCCAGTTTATTTGACAAACTGGCTTTTGATACAGATGGCTGGTCGGAAACTGCTCAATCTGCGGATCAGTTACAACGTGTGTTTTTTAGAATGTTTAAAAAAGCGGTTCCTCAAGATACTGTGCCTTTAAATGGAAATGCTTTTAAGGTAGATAATGCAATTAATGAATTCACAGTGCTGGTTTTTAAACAGAAAAATGCCCCAGCAACTCAGCTAATTGCACCAGACAACTCTATAATTGATAGCAAATCCGCTATTAATGTCAGCTGGTTAAATGAAAGTAGTTATGATCTGATTACTATTAAAAAACCTATGGCGGGTGAATGGAAGATACGGGCTGAAGTGGATCCAGATAATCAAGTGATGATTATTACCGATCTAAAATTTCAAGTAGACCCTATTGCCAATCATATATCTGAAAATGAAACCTTTGATTTAACTGCCTTTTTTACGGATAAAGAGGCTTTAATCAGTAGGGACGATTTTCTAAATTTAATTGAGATTTCAATTGAAACAGAAAATCAGCTGGGAGAGCAAAACCAGGTAAAAATGCAAGCTGTTTTGGGCAAGCCAGGGTTATTTAGTCAAACATTAGGCTCAACTCTTAGCAAAGGAAAGTATCAAATAAAAATTACCGCTACAAGTAAAACATTTCAACGAGAAAATACTCAAATGATTGAAGTGGTTGGAAGCCTGGTTAAGATTGAAACCGATGTTAATCAAGAAAAAGGCATTGTCAGTTTAACCCTCAGCGCAGATGAAACAGTACTGGATACAGAGATGATGTCTATACAGGCTATTATTAGTCAAATAGAAAAACCATCAGAAACCATTGATATTGAAAAGATAAAGGGGCAATGGCGGCTTGAAATTAAAAAGCCGGAAGAAGGGAAAAGTAAAATAGTAAATTTTTCGATTATGGCAAAAACGCTGCAAGGACTTGCTATTTCTACCAATATTAAACCTGTAATTGTTGATAGTAGCTTATTTTCTAAGTCAGAAACAAAAATAGAACCGGAGCCAGTAGACGCACCCTCAGCAACTTTGCCAATAGAAAAAGAAACCATAGAAGCCATTCAGACGGATGAAAAAGAGCCGGTTAACTGGATGAAAACCTCACTTATAGTCGTACTTATAAATCTTATTTTGTTTACAGCTGGTTTTTTTATTTTCAAATGGATGAAAAAAACAGCCGCCGAAAAACAACACCAATTATTAGAAAGGTTGGCATAGTCTTAAAATCACAATGATAGAATTAGATTCCGTATTAGTTGTTATATTGCTTGAAGCCTTAGGAGGATTAGCTCTTTTGGTTGTTGGTTTTCTGCTGTTTTCCAGAATTAAAAGTTCAGGAGAACAAGCTGCTGCAAATGAGTTAATTGATGGGCTGGAAGACACCAAAAATATTAAAAATAAAAAATTACAAAATATTATTTCAGAATTTTGCAGTATAGAAGAAGCTGAATTAGAAAGCTATTTATCCGAAATAACTCAAAGTGAACGTCTTTTGTATCAACAAATTATTCAAATTTTTTTAAATAAAGACAGCCGTTTATTACAAGAAATAGATAGCTATGTTAATGATCTCTCTAGTCCCTATATTAAATTATTAAGTCATACCTCTTCTAATTCCACTGAAAGTGATACTAAACAATTAAAAATTGCAGAAAATAAAATCCAGAATCTGATGGATGAAAACAAAAAAGTAAGTGATCAATTAAGTATTGCTATGCAAACTATGGATGAAATTTCAGCTGAATACACTCGGGTTTTTAGTGGTATGCAAACCGAGTTGGAATTGGAAAACAGCTTAAAAAGAATGTTTGAAATTTTTCATACCGCAGAACAGCAAGTTAAAGCTTCTTGTATAGATCAAGATACAATGCAATTATGAATATAGCACTCATTGTTTTAAGCATTGAAATTATTGTTGTTTTTATTGGAATATTCGGATTCTGGTTTTTTATACGCTGGAAAAAAAATAAAGCCAAATTATCTGAAATAGAAATATTATTAGATACTATTAATAGTCAAGAAAGCCAACGCTCGTCATTTTTGCTTGAACTTTTGGAAAAAAATTATAGTCTGGATCATCAACAAGCCCAGAAAATTTCTGTGACCTTAATTGAAACAGAAAAACAATTTCTAAAACAATTTATCAAGCAACAAATAGAACAAACTGATTTGACAGGTTATTATCAAAATCTTTGTATATTTCTTGACCAATATATCGCTTTAATTCCAAGTATTCATCCAGAGACAGGAGTGGCATTAGACGAATCGGCCGATACGATGGATGACGTAACAAATGCCAGTTACAATGCTGAACTTAATAAGCAAGATAACTCTACCGATAAAAATCAAGTAATTGATAATGAAGCGGATTCATCCGAAACAAATTCTGAGAGTGAAGCCGAACCTGATTGGGGTCATGCGTTTTCTGAATCGGGAGATACGATGGATGATGAAACAAATGCCAGTTATAATGCTGAGCTTAAAAAGGAATAAACTCATCTGGGAATAGGGATGAAGATTACATCCTTAATCATTAGTTCTAGCGGACTGAAGTCCGCTCTACATTACTTGTTATCATAACAATAACAAGCTTTCAGAATTCTAAGGCTTGTTACCTTAGTCCTAAATTTAAGAGGATACTATGAGAGGCGCAGGCGGAACATCGGGGGGTATAGGTCAGTTTTTTATTGGTGCTATGATGATGTGTGGAGGTTTTTATCTGCTCTTAAATTCTATCGTAGTCAGATCAAATTTTGGCTTTGGTGCCCGACTCTATAGTTTTTCTGCTTATGATGGTCACTATGGTATTACCAGCGGCATGGTTATGATCCCCTTTATGTTTGGTATAGGCATGATTTTCTATAATGGCAAAAATATTATTGGCTGGATCTTAACTCTAGGGTCTATAGGCGCTCTTGTTTTTGGGGTATTATCTTCTATACGTTTTAGTTTTAAAGTGATGACTGCATTTGATCTGATTTTAATACTAGTTTTGGCCATTGGTGGACTTGGTTTGTTTCTTCGTTCCTTGAAAAGTTTTGATTCGGATTAGGTCAAAGCGCGAGAATATAATAATAACCACCAATGATTTGCACTAGTTTTAACTTTGGCTAAAGCTTTTCTAGTCTTTTACTCGTCATTCTTCTTTGCTGATACAGTTTGTGTCTCAATAATTGCGCCTCGATAATTGCTCCTGCATTATTCTACCTACGGGCTCCTGCCCTAGTGGATTATTCTACTTACACACATCCATGTATTAGTTGAAGAAAATAAAAACCGGGAAATCATTAAAATTATACTTGGGTATTGATAATATCTAAGATATAGCTGCAATGCTAATAGTAGCCATTATATATAATGACTGTCCATTTTTTGAATGAGTACCTTCACATTTTTCAAGTATGCGCTGGGCGACGAGTTCTGCATTAGTAGAGGCTTCTAAGTTTCCTAATACAATAGCTAATTCATCTTCTGATATTTGTTCTACATAATCTTCTAGTCTCAGGCAGTTAGTAATAAGTGATTTAACCAGTTCTATAGATGTATTGCCTATTTGTGACCCAAATAATTCTATTAATTGTCGTTGGCCTACAAGTTGCAATATAATTACTGCGCCCAATTCATTTGATGCAATAGTTTTTTTAATCGACGTTTTTAATGTTTTACTAATTGAGCCTGAACTTTGAAATAATTGTGTCGCTTTATCATCAAGTTGATTTATTGTCTCTACATTCTCTTCAGCAAATGGAATTGCACAATTGTTATCAAAGGTTTCGTTAGAAAAATTTGCAGGAATATCATGTTGACCTGCATGAATTGATGGATTAGTGTGGAGTTCTGGAATTTTAATATTCATTCTCATAGGTTATGTTCATGCAAATCCATGTAGCTGATAAACTAAAGTATTATTTTAAGCCATCAAATAATGAAATCTTGTGATGTAATTAATAGCATCCAAAAAATAAAACTGAATAACAGCTATTTTTGTTGCTTTATAATTGCCTCTCAATATTAATTTAAGCATTTATTGTGCCAAAAATGTATTTTTTTTTCTATTATAAATTATATTTAGTTTTTAATTATAGTGACTTATTTGTTTTATTTAAAATAATTATTATTTTTATATTAGAAGGATTGATTCTGAACATTCTAAAATTTTGGTGTATTTTCAAAAAAATGGTTTAAACACCATTATTTCTAAAATCATTGTTCATTAAGGGGGAAATTAATAGCCGGTCATTTTTATACTGACGAATAGGTTTGTTTGTGGAACTATTTCGATCCATTGAGCCTATGCTAATGTATTAATATGAACGTTAGTTAAATATTCAATTAAACATTCTTATTTGAGTAGAAAAAAGGATTTAGAACCCAATATCTTTACATTCAGTCCCGAATTTGAGATTGTCTTTAATTAATTTGTGAGCGCATGTATTTACAACGATGCTACGGATGTGTCGTGTTAAGACAACAAACACATAAGGAATGAGAGGAAATACTTCAGCGATTGACGAAAGCCTCACATGCTAGGTAGTCGTAGTATTAGAGTTGTGTTTACAGGTTTAATCCTTGACAATATGGCTCAAGCGAGAAAAATCAGTTGGATCACGGATATCGCGCTCTACTGTTTTCTAAATTCAATTAAAAATAGAGTTTTTGTTATTTAATCTTCGGGAAAAAAATGGACATCAAAACAATAATTTTAGCCGCTGGCCAAGGAACGCGCATGCATTCATCTAAACCAAAAGTTTTACATAAAATAGCTGATCGCGCCTTGTTACATCATGTCTATGACACTAGTAGTCAAATAGAAAACAATTCTATTGTTATTATCTATGGTTATGAGGGAGAGCTAGTTCAAGAAGAGTTAAAATTGTTAGATGCAAGTTGGGTAGAACAGAAACAACAGTTAGGAACAGGACACGCTGTTCAACAAACTGTGCAGTATATAAATGATAATGACAAGGTGCTTATTCTTTATGGTGATGTGCCTTTAATAAAAAAATCAACGCTAATTAAATTGCTAGACAAGGTAAGCGACTCATCTATTGGTTTGTTAACAGTAAAACTTGATAACCCAACTGGTTATGGACGAATAGTCAGAGAGACTGATGGCGCTGTATTGAAAATTGTCGAAGAAAAAGATGCGACTGAGGCAGAAAAATTACTAACCGAAGGGAATACCGGAATTATTGCCACACCTGGAAATCTGCTTAAACAATGGTTGTCTCGGCTTGAAAATAGTAATGCACAGAATGAATTTTATTTAACAGATATTATTGAAATGGCGGTGAATGATGGTATTACAGTCAATACCATACAAGCTGAAACTCAGGATGAGGTGTTAGGCGTAAATGATCGCTGTCAATTAGCGCATTTAGAACGTGTTTACCAAATTGAACAGGCTCAAATTTTAATGGAACAGGGTGTCACGATAAGAGACCCATCAAGAATTGATGTGCGAGGTAAATTTGAAAAATTAGGTCAAGATATTGACTTCGATATTAATTTGATCTTTGAAGGCTGTAATACTATTGGTAATAATGTCGTTATCGGAGCAAACTGTATTATAAGAAATTCGGTTATTGGTGATAATGTTGAAATATTAGCCAATAGTATAATTGACAATGCTCAGGTCGGTGCAGGATGTCGAATAGGGCCTTTTGCTCGCTTAAGACCTTTGGCTAAGTTATCCAATAATGTACATATTGGAAATTTTGTTGAAATCAAAAAATCTACTGTTTTAACAGGCAGTAAAATCAATCATTTAAGCTATATAGGTGATGCCAGCATAGGCAGAAATGTCAATATTGGAGCAGGAACCATAACCTGTAACTACGATGGGGTCAATAAATTTAAAACTGTGATTGAAGATAATGCTTTCATAGGTTCCGATACACAATTAATCGCGCCTGTTACTGTAGGAAAAGGTGCAACAATTGGGGCGGGGACAACCATAACCAAAGATTGTGAAGAAAATAAGCTAACCATCTCTCGTTCCAGACAAACGACAATTCCAGGTTGGCAGCGTCCTGTTAAAAATAAAAATTGAGGATTTATTTTGCTTAAAAAGTAAAGATAATTCTGTTTGTAGATTCAAGGGTAGTAGGACAAGGGCGAAAATTCGAGTGAATTCGCTTCTATTTCTGGAGTGCTAAAACATGTTTTAGCACTCCAATATGTTTCTGGAAAACAAGATTTTTGAAGTCGTCTAATTTAGATATCTGGTTTACTTTTAATTAGCTTCGTTCTGTTAAAAATGAATTTATCTCCTATAATTTAAAACACTGTCTGTTTTAAATATAATCAAATGTCTGACTCTGAAAAAGATACTACCCAAAAATTGCTTGGTACCACACAAAAGTTGGGAAAAAGTAGTGAAGAAACCACCCGAACGGTTCAGAAGATTAAATTAATTAATGCTTCTTTGGTTGATATTACTCAGAAACAATATGATGTAGTGAATCAAGTTTCATCTGAAGGCGAATATATTAAGAAACAGCTCTCTGTCTCCGTTAATCAAGCCAATGATTCTTTATCCATATTGAATGAAACGGTAAACTCTATGGAAATGGAGTTTACTCGTATGGAAGAAAGCATTCATTTATTTGATAAAATTCAGCAAAGTACGGAATCACTCAACAAGGTGGCTCGTCACACTAAAATGTTAGCTCTGAATACATCGGTTTTAGGCGGTTCATTAGGAAAAGAAGGCAATGGAATAAGTGTTGTTGCAGAAGAAATGCAAGGATTGGTTAAAACCTGTGAAGAAGCCTCTAAACATATAGAAACGGTGGTGGCATCAGCGCGACAAAATATACAAGACATCATTAATATTAATAAGGATCACATTACCGAAAGCCTTAACAATACTCAAACTGTGGAACAGGCTTTAAAAACATTGATTTCTTTGGTAACCGGAAGTGAACAAACAGAATCGAAAACCAATGAATCCTCTGTAGCAAGCATTTTGGCTGCGGTAGGTAGTATTGCGCATTTAGCTCAACAAGTCAGACAAATAGCAGAAGAAACTCAAGCCGAAACAGAATTACTTAATAATGAAGTTGAAGTCTCTAATCAGGCTGTTTCTGATTTAATAGGTGTTGTTACTAACACTCCCATCACTAGTCTTTCGCCAGATCAAGCATTCGATAATATTGCTTCATTTCGGATCATTGATGTCAGGCGCGATGATGAATTTAATGACCATCTAGGGCATATTGCAAAAGCAAAACTCTTTACAATAAATGAGACAACCTTTAAAACGAAACTTCAGTCATTAAATCAAAATAACCAATATCTTTTTGTTTGTCGAAGTGGAGGGCGTTCTTCGCGCGCAGCACGGGTGGCTCAAACCTTAGGGTTTTCTCGTATTTTTAATCTGGAAGGTGGAATGTTAGCGTGGGATCAATGTCAATTGCCTGTTGAACCTAGATAAATCAGTTGGATCACGGTTTCTAGCACAAACTATTGATTCCACAGCACTTCAAAAAAATCCCACCTAACCGAATGGGTGAGGCTAAGATTTTTTCAAAGCACTGTGAAACCAATAGCTTGCACTATAAATCCGCGCCCAACTGATTTTTCTAGGTTGAACGCACAAAGTATATTCACCAAATTAAATTTATATTGAAATGACTCATAAGATGCTGTCGATAAAACACAACAAATCCCTTGCTCTTACTGTGATAATACTTTTATCCACTGGTTGCGCAAATATGCTGGAAAAAAAAAGCACACCCTTTGATACCAGTCAAGTCAGTGGTATGCATTTTCAATTTGAGAATGATTCAAGAATATTAGGCTTACAAATACCCAAAGAAGATATAGTCCCTCAGGTGACTAAAAACCTCGCAGAATGGGGCTATGTATTTACATCAAAGGAAAGCAATGAATATACGCATGATTTGATGATTAATGTCGGATCAATTCAAAAAGGATCAACGCCAGTAGGCTTTTCATTTACTGCAGGGAATTCTGATCCGCGTGCACTTGAATTTCAGAAAGCACAAGTACTTCCTATGACTTGCTCTTTAATCCCTAAAGATCAAAATGAATTGCGTGCTGAATTGGTCATGGAAGTCATGGTTGATTCCTTTTTAACTTTAAAAAAAAATCCCGTTAAGTTCCCGCAATTAATTGACCAGTTAACTGAAGACATCAGTACTACATGCTTTAATTTACTCAGCAGCCTGAGGATAAATACTTTGCCAGTAGCTGACGATGTTGCTGAAAAATCTATAGCCCCAAAATGGATGCCAGAAATCCGTATTGAAATAGAAAATGATCTTGAAGTTGATGCAAGTACAGCTACTGACACACCTTCAACTTCTGGAAAAAATATTATTAAAGCGCCTCCTCGTAAACGAATCATCATTCACAATAAAGGTAACCCGGTTATTTTTAAATTTGGTCATGAACGAAAATAATCAATAAATTTTGATAACACGCCTATTTGGTGTACTAAAACATGCTTTAGTACACCAAAGGTACTACTTAAAAAATGGTTTTTTAGAATAGGAATGATAGATCTTTTTTAACAATCAACTGAATTATTGATAAAGTATAGCAACCTTACATTTATCATCTAATTTCAAGTAAATACCAAATGAGCTATTCTGTCCGCCAAAGTATATCCAAAGTCCGCAGAGACTATAACGCTTGGGTCGCTAATGAAACTCTAGAAGATTACGCATTACGCTTTGCTCCACGAACTTTTCGAAAATGGTCTGAATTTCAAGTTGCCAACACGGCATTCGGCTCCACATCTTTTCTAGTATTAGAAGCTATAGGCGGTTTTCTATCACTTAATTATGGTTTCACCAATGCATTCTGGGCCATCATTACCGTTGGACTGATCATTTTTATCATCAGTTTCCCCATCAGCTATTATGCTGCCCGCTATAATATTGATATTGATTTACTGACTCGCAGCGCGGGTTTTGGCTATTTCGGTTCCACCATCACTTCACTGATCTACGCATCATTCACATTTACTTTATTTGCGCTTGAAGCCTCTATCATGTCCACCGCTATCGAATTATATTTCGATATCCCTATCGGAATTGCTCACTTCATCAGTGCTATTTTGGTAATTCCCCTAGTTACCTTCGGCATCACTACGATTAGTCGCCTGCAATTGTGGACACAACCCATTTGGCTAATTCTACTATTTATTCCTTATTTTGCGGTATTCATAAAAGAACCCGAAGCCCTGTTAACCCTAAATGCCTATTTTGGCATAGCTACTAGCGGTCAAGATTTTGACTGGTTGTTATTCGGTAGTGCTGCGACAATTGCTTTTTCTTTGGTTGCTCAAATCGGGGAACAGGTGGATTTTCTGCGATTTATGCCTGAAAAAACCGCAAAAAATCGTTTTCGCTGGTGGGCAGCCACCATTATCGCAGGGCCTGGGTGGATTGTTTTTGGTGTTGCACGTCAATTAGGCGGTGCATTGCTTGCGCATCTTGCAATCCACCAAGGCATTCCAATGGAACATGCGCACGAACCAACTCAAATGTTCTTCATTGCCTACAACAAAATCATTGACAATCCAGACTGGGCTTTGGCCATAACCACATTATTTGTGATCATTTCTCAAGTTAAAATCAATGTTACCAATGCCTATGCGGGTTCTTTAGCCTGGTCGAATTTTTTTTCCCGTTTAACACATAGCCATCCTGGCCGGGTAATCTGGGTATTTTTCAATGTCTCAATAGCTCTGTTAATGATGGAATTTGGCGTATTTGGGGCACTAGAAAAAGTCTTGGGATTATTTTCCAACATTACTATTGCCTGGATCAGTGCGGTTGCCGCAGATATGCTGATTAACAAGCCACTCGGCCTCAGTCCTAACATCGTTGAATTTAAAAGAGCCTACCTGCCCGACCTAAATCCTGTAGGTATTATTTCTACCTTGCTTGCATCGCTGATTTCAATTTTAGCCTACCTCGGCATCTTTGGTGAATATGCCCAGGCTTTTTCTGCCTTTATTGCACTGGGATTAACTTTCATTCTAGTGCCTAGCATCGCCTATTTCACTAATTACCGGCATTATCTGGCTCGTGCACGTCACTACAAAAACGATGTTTCCATACGCTTATGCTGCATTTGCGGAATTCATTACGAACATGAAGATATCGCTTATTGCCCCGCCTATCAAGATAGTATTTGCTCACTCTGTTGTTCACTGGATGCACGCTGTCTTGATGCTTGTAAACCAGGTGCCCGATTAAACGATTATTTGGAAAGTTTTGCAAAATACTGCCTGCCTAACCGGATACCCCTATATACCAGACTGCGGATATTAAGATTTACTCTAGTTTTTCTATTTTTAAGTATTTTGACCAGTATCTTTATTGGCATTATTTATTATCAAGACCTACTAACAGCAGAACTATTCCCACCCGCATTTAATCTACTTCTGGATAATTTTGTTAAAGTCTATTCTTCATTATTATTATTTATAGGCTTGTGTTCCTGGTGGTTGATTCTAAATGATGAAAGTCGTCGTATGGCTCATGAAGAAACAGCTAAACAAACTCAACTTTTATTAAAAGAAATAGAGAACCATAAAAAAACCGATGCAAAATTCCAGCAAGCCATAAAAACAGCAGATACAGCCAACAGTGCTAAAAGTCGTTTTCTCAGCAATATGAGTCATGAGATTCGCACCCCGCTCAATTGCATAGTCGGCTACTCTCATATATTACATCAAGATCCATTAATTCCTGCTCATAGACATGAAGCAGTAGAAATTTTAAAACGTAGTAGTGAACACCTTTCTTCTCTAGTAGAAGATATTTTAGACATAGCAAGCATAGAAGCCCGAAGATTTGAACTACGACCTGGATCCATTGATTTCTCAAACTTTATTAATCAACTCGTTAGCAGTTTTAAAAGCCAAGCAGAAGCAAAGGGTTTGATGTTTCATTTCCAAATCATCGACCCTTTACCTGATAGAGTGCGTGGAGATGAAAGACGTATTCGGCAAGTATTAATCAATTTGCTCAGTAACGCGATTAAATTTACATCAGAAGGTGAAATAACCTTCCGCATTTCATACCGTAGTGAAGTTGCCATGTTTCAGGTCATTGATAGTGGCGAGGGAATTGATGCGTCTGAACTGGAAAACATATTTCAACCCTTTACCCGATTAAGTAAATCGACTGGCAATGCAGTTGCCGGCAGTGGCTTAGGATTAACCATCAGTAGAATCATTACTCAACTGATGGGGGGTGAACTGACTGTTATCAGTACCTTAGGTCAGGGTTCAAACTTCACTGTCCGGTTTTTATTGTCCAAACTCCCAAATAGTATTACCCCCTATCAGGAAAACAATATTATCGGATTTCAGGAAAGCAGTAAAAACATACTGGTAGTCGATGACCAATACGAACAACGTAATCTTATTGCAACACTACTTGAACCCTTAGGTTTTAATGTGGATCAAGCAACATCGGGTAATGATTGTCTAATTAAAGTAAAACAAAAAACACCCGATCTGATTTTTATGGATCTGGCCATGGATGATATGGGAGGCATACAGGCATCACAGAAGTTACGTCAACAAACCTATTCCATGCCTATTGTAGTGATCAGTGCCAATGCCTATCCCTCCGACCAGAAAAATGCAGAAAATGCAGGTTGTAATGACTTTCTTGAGAAACCCATTAAAATCATTGATCTTTTAAACTCACTCAAACAGCATCTTTCTTTGCATTGGATTTACGATAAAAATGCACTGGACAGTGTACAATCAAAGCCAAGAAAAACAATGGTTATTCCTCCCCCTAATATCATCAACCAATTAATGCAATATGTTAAAATTGGTGATTTACTGGGTTTGAAACAAGAATTAAATGAATTACTCTTAAACGAACCCAGTTATCAAGTTTTTACCCAGCGTATTAAATTATTGGCTAATGAATTTCGAATTGCAGAAATAAAAAAGATTTTGATAACTAATTCCTAGAAAGATTAATTCTGGAGTGCTAAAACATGTTTTAGCACTCCAAAGAGATGCACTCCCAACAAAAAAGTAGATTTGTCCGACAGGCAAGAGAATTCAGGGCTGCCGACCAAATATATCATACTCATGTTGCCCTTCACCCAAGACAATTTCTAATGAATGCTGAATCTGCTTTAACCACGGGTACTGTCTTAATTGTTGATGATACCCCAGGTAATCTGGCAGTATTATCAGATATGTTATCAGAATCAGGCTATCGGGTTTTAGTCGCCACTGATGGACATTCGGCACTTGAACAAATAAAACACCTAAAACCTGACATTATTCTTCTTGATATCCTCATGCCAGGAATTGATGGCTTTGAAACATGCCGAAAACTTAAAGAATGTCCGTCCACACAAAATATCCCAGTTATTTTTATGACCGGATTAAGTGAACTTGACGATTTATTGAAAGGTTTTGACCAAGGGGCCGTTGACTATATCGTCAAGCCCATACGACCTGCTGAAGTTTTGGCTAGAGTTGAAGCTCAATTAACTCAAACTCGTTATTCCCAAAGAGCAGAACAAACCTTAAATCACATCAATTTTTCTGCTTTATCTTTTACAAACACGGGTAAGATTACTTGGGTTTCAAGCCCAGCTAGCAAAATACTTTACGATTGCTTTGCTGAAATTCAAACTTCGAATCCACCCAATAAACCTGGAAAATATTTACCCTCCCCCTTACTCAAGACAATTTCAGCTCAATTAAAGACATCTGCATCAGCAACAGATAAACCACTCAATAGCCTGCAATTAAGTAATGGCTTTATTGGTAAAATAGTCCCCTGTCATCACTCTGATGAAAACATGCTATTAATTGAAAAAAAATCTCAGGAATGGGATCTGGCTACCATGAAAAGTTCTTTTGGTTTAACCGTGCGAGAAGCTGAAATCTTGATGTGGGTATCTAGAGGAAAAACCAATAAAGAAATAGGTGTCATATTAGAAACCAGCCCCAGAACCGTTAATAAACACCTAGAACATGTTTTTGAAAAACTAGACGTAGCAACCCGCACAGCTGCTGTTGCCAAGGTTCTTAAAAAAGATAATTTTAAACGTTAACGCTGAAAAAATCAGATGAGCCTTTTAATTCTAAAATAATCTCTGATTCCATCTCATAAATTCTAAATTCCTAGAACAGAGACGCAAAAAAATATATTTATTATTCAAGCCAAACTAGCTGGACAAAATTTTAGAACAGCTATACTTGTTACTACACCTCGCGCGGTTGCGGAATATATAGCGAGTTAATTTTATATCTGCTTGGATAAAGCGAAATAATTAACCGATAGCAATCTGCAACGGTAGCCACTAAAAACAATTTATATGGTGTGGGGCTCTCTAACCTGCTCTTATGCCATATATTTACACCTCTTTTTAGGGGCTTAAAAACTCCAGGACGATTTTAGAATGAACAGTAACTTAATATTATTAGAAACAGAAGGTGAGGCCTTACAAAAAATACACCACACGACCTTATTACAGGCATTAGAGACTGAAACGCTTTATATTGGTAATCTACAAATGGCTATAGAAATTATTGCTGACCGAGAAATTGGTGTAATCATTGCTCACTTTGGCCGAAATCTTAAAGACTGTCATAATTTTTGCTTACAAGCTCGCAAACAAGCCCCTTCTTTTATTATCATTATATTATTAAATGATGAACATTCAGGTGAAGTGGCCAATAAAATCAAGTATGCCCATCAAACCTTAGCTTTGTCTTGTTCAAACAAAGAAATTGTCGGCGCGATAGAAAGAGGCCTCATAGCATCCAGAGAAATTCAAAAAAACCCAAAATTAACTTCTTTACTTTCTAAACTTGAATCGCTACCCAGCCCCCCTTCAGTTTACTTCAATTTACGCGAAAACTTAGATATGCCCAGCTGTAATGCAAGTTCATTATCAAAACTTATTGCTAGGGATCCCGTATTAGCGGCAAAAATCCTGCGGATTGCCAACTCTGGTTTTTATGCAGTCAGTAGAACTATTTCAGATCTTCAACAAGCTATTGCTTTATTAGGAACTGAGACACTGTTAGGGCTAGTTTTAGCAACACATGTCTACGACAGCTTACCGTTACCCGGTTTAAATTTAGAAAATTTGTGGAAACATGCAATAGGTGTTGGTTTATTGTCCAGAGAAATTGCAAAAGATCAAGGTGCAAATCAGTCACAGATTGAATCCAGTGGTATTGCTGGATTATTACATGACCTGGGTAGCCTGGTTTTTATAAGCAACAAGCCAGCCGAATATCAGGCTATACTACGTAAAGCCAAAGGTTTTGAACCTGAATTGGTTAAATACGAGAAACAAGCTTTTGAAATTAATCATGCTGAACTGGGTGGTTTTGTTCTCATGCTTTGGGGCTTGCCTGATTCAACGGTAAATGCAGTTAAAGATCACCATAATTATGATCTTCGAACCAGTCAAATAGATTCTTCAGTTACCTCTGCCGTAGTCTTCGCAGAATGGATGTTTAATTTCCCCATGCCGTTGACAGATGAGCATAAAGAAGAATTTTTGAAGACTTTTCCATTTGATTCCACTGCCGACAGATTTGATCATTGGTGTCATATTCTAGAAGAAGTACATGCAAAAATCTAAGGAATGGAAAATGAATAATTATTCCTTCTTACTTGCCTTTTTGTATGTCATCGTTTGTATAAGGCAACACGCAATAAATAACCCACCAATCTTGCTTGTCTTTTTGTCCGCCTTTGGCGTTGCTACTTCGGTTACATAGCTCGCTATGTGCCCTACGTAGCAACGCCAAAGGCAAACAAAAACACGTCGCAATATTGGTAGGTTATTTATTGCGCGTTACCTTAGACTTCACACGATTACGAATTTCTAACAGTCGATACCGATGATTGCATTGCTGAAATAGTTGCGCAACCTCAGAACACCTGATCCCCTATAATAAAATCAATATCTTACAGATAAATACAAGAAAATAAAATGAGATCAAAAGGGGTGACTGGATTTCAACTTTAAACCCAAACAAACAACGATTAAACCAATAGACGATTTAATGTATCCGCTATAAATCCCAAGGGGAACATGGAAGACCGACAGCCACTCAGACATACCATCAATGTAGCCTGGATGGAG
>CAYNRB010000039.1:0-19677 GCA_964399475.1 uncultured Methylomarinum sp. | reverse complement strand
AGAAGAATTTGGGTCGCCTCTGAGTTAAACGGGTATGTTACCTTTCCACACGTTGCTCAAGTTTATAAAATAGAAAGAGAAATAACGGATAAAAAAAGTAAAAAAACGACAGTCGTAACGGCCTATGGCATTACCAGCAGAACAGAAAAGGAAGCTAACCCTCAAACTGTATTGCAGAAAGTGCGAGGACACGGGTCAGTTGAAGTCAGTCATTACATTATTGATGGGGTGTTTGACGAAGATCGTTCAACTATTCGCACGGGATTTGGCCCTGAAAACATGACGCGTCTTAGACGATTTGCTATTGGACTCATAAAGTCAAAGGGAATCAAGGGCATTTCGAAAAAAATGAGGCAATTGAATAAGAAACCGAGAGCGGTTCTTGATTATTTAAAGATTACAAACAACAGAACGAAGCCTTGTGTATCAGGCTGTCTATCTTAAGAACGAATTAGCCCTGGGTTTATCATTATGATACTATTTTGGAGGCGTGATGTGTTCTATGTAGTCGTGATTTATTGTTTTAATAACACCGATTAATTAGTGGGTTATTAATTGTTTGGTAAAACAATTGCCTGACTTATTTTAAGCCAGTCGAGTTCAACCTTCAATTTGCCATAACGCTGTATAATCGCTACGAATATTCGTAGGCAGCTGATGGCTTGGAGTCTCATTTTCCCTTAAACAGGGTCTTTGATTGCTCCTGTATCGCTTTCTTCCACTGACCAAGCTGAACCTACTGACCTATTTTATTAATCGTTTTTTGGCTTCTTATGGTTTCCAGACCCACTCTGGCCTTGAATTCTGTTGTGTGATTTTTACGCTTTTTTGTTTCGCTCATTTTTGCCCCTTTTTTGACAGTTTACAACTTGAACTTCTGTCTTAAAACTGGGATTCACTATAGAATCAAAAAAAGATACGCTTCGTACTTTCACACATCCTATAAGTACCCAAGCATAATTAATTTAACATTTTACTTGTCTTTTTTTCCATCTTCAGCGTTGCATAAATAGTTACGTAGCTCGCTATGCACCTGTTTATACAACACTGAATATGAAAAAAAATCCTGCGTAAAATTAGTTAAATTAATTATACTTGGGTACTTATCAAATCACTGCATGCATTAAAGTTTCACTCTTTATGGGGCAGTTCAATCTCAGTAATAACTCCTGCATCGGGATCCAGAAAAATCTCGTCATTGATGGTGTTTTCACTACGTGCAACTATGCAGGTTACGGTTGCATCACCGGTGATATTAATTGCCGTACGCACCATATCTAATATTCTATCAACCCCAAGAATCAAACCAATTCCTTCGACGGGTAAACCAACCTGATTAAATACCATTGCTAGCATGATTAGACCTACACCGGGTACGCCTGCTGTTCCGATAGATGCAAGAATAGACATGCCTACAACAGTAATATAGTCCCCTATACTTAAATCTATTGCATAGACATTGGCAATGAATACTGTAGCTACACCTTGCATGATGGCAGTTCCATCCATGTTGATAGTGGCACCAAAGGGTACGGTAAATGCAGCGGTGGAGTTTTCTACACCTAGGCGTTTTTCTACGACTTGTAAGGTAACGGGGATGGTGGCATTTGAACTGGCGGTACTAAATGCAAAAATATGTGCAGGACGCATTTTTTTTATAAATACTAAAGGGTTTAACTTTGCCATTAGTGTTAATAAAATACTAAAGGTACCAAAACCATGTATTAATAGGCATAAAATCACTACAGAAAAATAGCCTATCATTGGTAAAATCAGTCCTACGCCTTGTAGGGAAAAGGTTTTAGCCATTAAAAAGAAAACGCCGATGGGTGCAAAATCCATCACTAGTGTGACTACTTTCATCATCACTTCATTTAATTTCTCTGCTGTATCTGCTAATTGACGGCCTATGTCGCCTGTCATTAACATGGCGATTGCAAACAAAATAACAAAAAAGATAATTTGTAGCATATTACCTTCTGCGAAAGCATTGATGGGATTGCTGGGAATTATGTTGATAAATACATCAGTCAGGGGTGGGGCGAGTTTTGGGGTAAAGCTTGAAGTGGTTCCGGCGGCCTGTTCAAAACCTTCTCCTGGGGCAATTAAAATGGCAACGACTAATGCTAGGGTAATAGCCATAGCAGTGGTTAACATATAGAGTGCAAAGGCTTTAACACCTACTCGGCCTAAAACAGCTACATCGCCTATTCCACAAACCCCGCAAATTAATGAAAAGGTAACTAAAGGAACCACCAGCATTTTTAAGGCGTTTACAAATGCGGTTCCAATCACATGAAAAAGTCCATTAACCAGATAGTTTTGTACAAAGCTAATATCCTGTGCAAATGCATTAATTAAGCTGCCTGTGACTAAGCCAATGCCCATTGCAATGAGTATTTTGGTGGTAATGGACATTTTTTTATTCATAATTGGTTGCCTTAGGATTATGTATTTACTAAATTCAAACTATTCTATCGCTTTTCAAAGCACAATATAGAGTTGGATGCATTTTCTACGCGTTCATTCGCACAAATTTATAGACACAATCTGGATAAAACCTCTTCAGCATTTCATCCCAAATGTTTAAGAATATCTCGCCAGCTAACAATTCCAACTATTTTATTTTTTTCATCAACAATAGGAATACAAGAGACATTGTGACGGTTGAATATTGCTATCGCCTCATGGATTTTTGCTTTGGGAGTTAAAGTAATTGGATTTCTGGTCATTATTTGATGCGCACGTTTATTCAGTGTTGCAATGTCTCTAGATGTTTCTGCAATGGTACCGATATGGGGGCTAATGACTTTTAACAAATCTCTGTCAGAAATTATACCAAACAATAATTCGGATTCCACTACGAGTAGATGGTGGAAATGGGTATGATCGAAAATTTCTTTAACAACAGAAAGAGAATCATCCATTTCCACTGTAACCACTTTTGGGGTCATTATTTGTTCTACACTCATAATTGCTCCAGTTTTCTGTTCTTGATTGATGGTCAGTAGTGAACAGTTGTGGTATACACATTAATAGTAAGTATAGCAGTTAATTTTGGCAGGGATTGCTGGAAAGTAGAAGCGGTAAGCTGAATGGGTTGTTGGTTTTGTTTGATGAAATAATACTGGGAGTTAGTTCGTCTGTGGTGACGGGTCAATTTTATAGCGGACGGAAGTCCGCTCTACAGGGTTGAAGTCAACTTTACAGTTTTAAAAAAGTCTAGAATTGTATTAATGGAATCAAGATTCAGCTTAGCTTTTCTATTATGACCTTCACATAATGCTCCTCTAAAACCTAAATAATCCGCCTCAAGATCTATTAATTCAGGAATATCTGCTTTTTTTAGTGATCCAGCTAAACCACTCAATAGTTGATGGCTTTTGGCTGTATTTACAAAATTTTCAATATCAGACAGTTGCATGACTTCTGATAAAGAGCCTTTTGATTTATCCATGGTATCTAACATGACTCCTGTAAAACCAAGATGCTTAAGTGTTTCTATGATTTTATAATCAGGTTGGGTGTCAGCAAAAAGTACGGCGATTAACTGAGAGCCTTTTTTTGACAATTGGTTTAATGCGTTTAAGCATTCCGACCAGTTTCCTCCAGGGAAAAGGCCTATTTTTATATAGTCAACGCCCGTATCAGCCATTGCATTTGCTGCTTTATAAACTTGTTCAGCTTGCATAGGAATATCGCCTATGGTGGCACTTAACAATTTTCTGCTGTTCACTGCCTGTACAATCTGTTTTACGGTTTCGGTCGATAATGCACCTAATGCACCTTGTTCGGGTTGTTTTAAGTCAATTATATCGACGGAAGTTTCTAGGATTGTGTGCGCTTCAGCAAGGCTGTTAACACTGGCAAGCATTCCGGTCATTGCGGGTTCTGCTCCTTTTTATGCTGATCAATCAATTCCATTAACCAGTCCCAAGCTTCACGTTCATTTTCACCCGCTGTTTTATCCAATCCAATACGAAGGTATTCAATTTCGGTTTCAATTTTTTCTAGAGGTAAGATGGTTAATCGACTGACTAAAATAGCCGCTTCCAGTACGGCATATTGTGCCCGATTAAAACCTTTAAAAGGTGCGTGATTAGCAGTATGTATGGTTTTGAAAATCAGTTTTGGACGTATTTCATCTTCTTCAATACGTATTAATTCCAGTTCTTTGTGGGCGAGTACTGAGGAGATATAATTTCCTACAATGTTAGTGGTTTTGCTTAATGGCCAATCACGTCTTCCAGTTAAGCAACCAGCAAAAATACGCACATCATCACAATAATTAATTACGGCTGTATTTAATTGAAGTATGTTTTCCAGTGTTGTGGAAGGACGGAAGGGCAGAATAATAAACTCTTCACCATTAATATGTACACCCATGGGTGCAATATGTGTCTGGCCTTCTGAATTTTGAGTGGTCACTATTACTTCTTGTATCATGTCTTCTTTTGTAAGGAATGAAAAATAAATAAATTGTACATTATGACGTATCATCTATAAAACCCAGAGCAACCGCCACTGATATAGAATTTACAGGTAGCCTGGATGTTGCGCAGCGAAATCCGAGAAGGAATGATACGAGACTAACCCCGGATTCCGCTACGCTCCATCCGAGCTACATTGATGGCATGTCTGAATGGCTGTCGGTCTCCATTTCCCCCTGGAATTTATAGCAGATACATTATGACGCAGTATTTTTGTTTGTCATAGTTTGTATAGCAATGGGCGCATAGTAGGCTATGTAACTATTGCTATACAAACTATGACAGACAAAACTTTCTTGTCTTTTTGTTCCTGATCAAACCATCTCAATCGTTACGTAGAATAACTATGCGCCTCTTGAGATTGTTTGATCAGAAACAAAAATTCTACGCAATTCTGGCATATTTATTATTGGAAATCACCTAAGTTATTTATTTCTTACTCCTTAAGGTAGTTCCAGCGGGTTTGAATGAATGTAAGTCAATTGTAATATCGTTTAGTTCGGTTGCACAGCCCCATGCTAATGCTTGATCCTGATTAAAGCGTTTACCTAATTGCCAGGAAATTTCTGCACGCGCAAGTTCTACACCTAAGTAAAAGGCATGTCCTCCATCATTTTCTACTTGCAATTTAGGGAATAGTTCAAAGGGATCTGTGGCAGTATGTAAGCCATCCCGATTATAAATGTGTATTCCTTCGCTACTAGTTTGTATACGAAAGCTGGGGTCTCTTATCTGAGCTGCAAACTCCTCTATTTCCACTTTGTTATATGGGAAAGGGGAGGGATCGTGTACGGTCATTAAGCTAGGATTAATATGCTTAGGCAAGGTATTATTTTGTTGGGCGGCATTCATTATTCGACGCGCTTGATCCGCTTCTTTTATGGCTCGACAGGCATGCTGGCTGACTTGAGTTGCTAATATATAATTAATATTCAGTTCAGAACAAATGCCCAGTAATAGAGTGTTCATTCCAGACGTATCAGCATGTGTAAGTTCGGTAATATTGCCTATCCCCAACATCATTTCAATATCTGGATATTGTTGCCTAAAATTATAATTACGAGTGATTGATTCTGTAAAACCAAAATGGATGGGGTCTAGAATAGGATCGACAATAAAGGCTTTGTTTTTCTCGCGTAAAATTGAAATTGCAGGTTCTAAAGAGGATAAATCTCCGTGTATTTCAGGAATTAATATAGGTATCGTATCAACTTCATCCGCTATCCAGATACTTTTATTGGTCAGGCTGAGCATATAGTCCGCACCTGCATTTCCACCTCTGAGCAAATCATCATTTTCCAGGGAGTCAATGCTGACCGTAAAGCCTTCTTGTTTTAAGGTACGGATAATCTCTTCCATGTGGGGAAAGAGAGTTTCCGGCAGACAGCCAATATCAATTACATCTGCCCCATTTTTTTTATAATAATAGGCACGTTTGATCACATCATCAACACTAATGTTGGGTGCATCGACTATTTCTGCAAAAATTTTGACTTTGTATTGAGATAAATCATATTGATGGGCTGCTTTACCAAAAAATAAAGGTAAATCTTTTAATTCTTCAGGCCCACGTTCTATAGGTAACCCCAGTTCTGCAGAAAGAGATTCAATATCTCCACGACAACGTCCTGGGAGTATGATTCTATCCGCATTAAAGGTATCTTTTAAGCGCCGACTCAGCATTTCAGCAGTCATTAATGCAGCGACTTTAACACCTGGCTGATGAATGGTATAGGTGAATTCAGGCTGCATTTTTTCCAGAATTTGCTGGAGCTGTTTCTGGGCAAATTTTCCGGTTAAAAACAAGATATGTTCAGGGGTATTACTCATGCCAGTGATTTAAGACGCTGTTTGACTGCAATAATTAATTCATCAACACTTTCTACGACTTGTGTATATTCAAAATCACGAATTTTATCGGTAGATTCAAGGTCAATTTTTCGAGGGTATACCATGACTTTTCCGCCTGGTGCAGTGGTTTCCATTTCAGGAGCAATATCACAAGGATAAACAATACTCTGAACACGACACTTTCCAGCCTGGGAATATAAATTAGTGACTAGTGAGTCCGCAATGCCCAATACACATTTAGCAATCGTGTTGGAAGTGGTGGGAGCCATGACAAAGGTATGGTAGTAGCCTTTATAAAAATGACCGACTGGTGGTGATGAAGCCGCTTTGTCTCGGTAAACTGAATGTCTGTTTCGCACCTGATTTAAATCTACACCATACATTTTAAGTACTTCTTCGCCAGCCTGACTTAAATATATATCGACATTTTCAAGAGTAAGCAGGAATGCGAGGCATTCTTCTATATAATGACCTGAACCCGTGATGGCCCATGCTATTCGTGGTTGCTTCATTGTTGTATGGGTGATTAATATGGGCTCATATTATACCCGAACTATTTTGTTTACTTTGCGTGGTTACGATTACGGAATTTATAGCGCGTAGATTTTTGTCGATAGCAAGACACTGAAACAGACGCATAGCAGGCTACGCAACTGTTTCAGAAACGTAGTCTATCGGCAAAAAACGACCGTTAGAAATCCGCAACCGTGACCGAGCGAAGTATAGTTTAATGCATAGGAAATTTAATGTTCAATAAAATCAGTAAACCTATAATTATGGGTATTTTAAATGTAACACCTGATAGTTTTTCTGATGGTGGTAACTATATTGAGGTCAAATCAGCCTTGCAACAGGTTAAAAAAATGTTGTCTGAGGGTGCTGATATTATTGATATAGGCGGAGAATCAACCCGACCAGGTTCTGAATCAGTCAGTAAAGAAGAACAAATAGCGCGAGTTGTACCGATTATTTCCGTGATTAGAGAACAGTTATCAAAAAGCGTATTGATCAGTATAGATACAACCCTAAGTGAAGTGGCAAAAGCTGCGCTGGATGCTGGAGCCAATATTATCAATGATATTTCAGCGGGACAAAGCGATAAAGCTATTTTGACCTTGGCCTGTGAGCGAGATATACCAGTGATTTTAATGCATATGTTGGGTACGCCTAAAACGATGCAAGAAAAACCTTCTTATGAAAATGTGGTTTTGGAAGTCACTAAGGCTTTAAAGGCTAGAGTTATTGAAGCTTTAGAAATGGGTGTAAAAAAACAGAATATTATTGTTGACCCTGGGATTGGTTTTGGAAAAAGAACCGAAGATAACCTTGCCTTGCTGGCTTTTTTAGATGAAATAGTTAACTTGGGCTTTCCGGTTTTATTGGGTACCAGTCGAAAACGATTTATGGGTAGTATCTGTACGGTTTCAGAACCTAGAGAATTAATTGTAGCCACGGCTGTCACAACTGCTTTAGGAATAATGTCAGGTGCGAAAATATTTAGAGTGCATGATGTTAAAGAAAATAAACAGGCCGCAGATGTGGCCTGGGCGATAAAGCTAGCCAGAGAAAAAAGTGCATCCTAAGCTGGTCGCACTGGAAAAATCATTTAAGCAATCACCATTAATTCAGATTTCATCTCCTTTATTAAAGGAAAAAAGGATTAAGCTATGGGTTAAACGTGATGATTTGTTGCATTCTGTTATTTCCGGAAATAAATGGCGTAAATTAAAATATATTCTGGATCAGGTATTGAACCAAAAAAAACATACGCTTATCAGTATGGGCGGTGCCTATTCAAATCATCTGCATGCATTGGCTTACGCAGCCAAACAGTGTCAGTTAAAGTCTATTGGTTATATACGAGGTGAGCGTCCTGCCATATTAAATTCCACCTTAAATGATTTGCAAAACTGGGATATGGAATTGAAATTTGTTTCTCGTTCAGAATACCGGGATTTGAGGATGTATAGAGGTTGTGATGATTTGCCTCAAATACAAAAGGGAGAATACTGGTCGCCAGAAGGCGGTTCATCAGAACTTGCTTTAAAAGGGGTAGGGGAGATGGTTTCTGAAATCAATAGGCAATTTGATGCCATTTGTGTGCCTTGTGGAACAGGAACAACTCTAGCTGGAATTATTGAAGCCACATCTGATCAGGTTGAGGTTATTGGCTTTTCAGCTTTAAAAGGCGCTGGGTTTTTAGCTGACGATGTTAAAAAGTTATTAACTGGCAATCCAGAAAATAGAGTCCACTGGGAAATTAAATTAGACTATCATTTTGGTGGATTTGCGAAAAAAACCAGTGAACTCACTGAATTTATGGAGCAGTTTGAAAAACAGTATAATATTGGACTGGATCCCATCTATACTGGCAAAATGTTTTTTGGTTTGTTTGATTTAATTCAGCAAGATTACTTTAAACCAGATCAAAAAATCCTAGCGATTCATACTGGCGGTTTGCAGGGAAAAAGAGGCTGATTTTTGTTGTAAAAAATGTCAGATAACGCTGTTGTACATCCAGCTTACTATCTAATCATACGAGTTATAACGTAGGGCGGAAAAGCGATAGCGCCTTCCGCCATTAAACGCATATCAAACCATTTTCGTTAGAAATGTCGGATAACGCTATCGCTCATCCAACCTACGATGGGTATTCTCATTGACAAAGAGTATACTTAACCAAACATCCTTAGCACTCAAAATCAAGAAATAATATGGAAATAGATGAACTTGAAAAACCAGAGTATTACATTAATCGTGAATTAAGTTTTTTGGAATTTAATGTCCGAGTTTTGGCTCAGGCTACCAATGAAGAAATTCCTTTACTTGAACGACTTAATTATTTGTGCATTTCATGCTCAAATCTGGATGAGTTTTTTGAAGTGCGTGTTGCTAGTGTTTTACAAATGGCTAATATAGATCCTGGTGCAGTCAGTTCAGATGGTTTTACACCACAAGAACAGCTTGAAAAAATCGCCGTTATGGCGCATGAGCTGGTTAATCAGCAATATTATGTTCTCAATGAAATTTTGCTTCCAGAATTAGAAGAAGAGAATATTTGTTTTGTACGCCGTGACAAATGGACAGCGGTACAAAAAAAATGGCTGGAAAAATTCTTTAATCGGGAATTGTTACCCATTTTAACGCCAGTGGGTCTGGATTCAGCGCATCCTTTTCCACGAATTCTGAATAAAAGTTTGAATTTTATTATTTCATTGACAGGTAAAGATGCTTTTGGCAGAAATAGTGGGCGGGCGATTTTACAAGTTCCTCGAGCATTATCCAGAATTATTCAATTACCTGCAGATGAGACAGACAGTGGACCTTACGACTTTGTATTTCTTTCATCTGTCATACATGCTTTTGTCAATGAATTATTTACTGGGATGACAGTGAAAGGCTGTCATCAATTTCGAGTGACTCGAAACAGTGATTTTTTTGTAGATGATGATGCTATTGATGACCTGATGCACGCAGTAGAAGGTGAATTGCTAATGCGTAATTATGGCGATGAAGTGCGCATGGAAATTGATGAAAATTGTCCTGAACAAACGGTTTTTTTCTTGAAAGAACGCTTTAAAATGAATGCTGGACGCATATTTCAAGCAAAAGGCCCAGTCAATTTAAGCCGTTTATTTGAGATTTATAGTTTAATAGATCGACCTGATCTTAAGTTTCCGCCTTTTAAACCGTTTGTTCCCACTCAACTAGGAAGAAAGAAAAATATTTTTGAGGCGATAAAAAAACAGGATATCTTGTTACATCATCCGTATGAATCATTTTTGCCCGTGGTTGAGTTTATACGCCAGGCTGCAATTGATCCCAATGTACTGGCAATAAAACAAACCCTATATAGAGCAGGCGTAGATTCACCTGTTGTCTCTGCCTTAGTAAAAGCTGCAATTGCTGGCAAGGAGGTCACTGTTGTTATTGAACTACGTGCCCGTTTTGATGAGAAAGAAAATATTGGATTAGCTTCTACATTACAAGAAGCTGCAGTACATGTTGTGTATGGGGTGGTCGGTTATAAAACCCATGCCAAAATGTGTTTGATTTTAAGAAAAGAAGGAAAAAATTTACGTAATTATGTGCACATCGGAACTGGAAATTATCATCCTAAAACAGCTAGGCTTTATACTGATTATGGGTTGTTTTCCTGTAATAAAGAGTTAGGTGAAGATGTCAGACGTATTTTTGTACAATTAACCAGTTTAGGCAAAGTAGCAAAATTACATAAATTATTACAATCACCTTTTACTTTGCATAAAGGCTTGATAGAAAAAATTGATAGGGAGATTGAAAATAAAAACAATGGATTACCAGCCAGTATAGTGATTAAAGTGAATGCAGTTGATGAAGAAGAGTTGATTCGTGCTTTATATAGAGCCTCGCAGGCGAGTGTTCAAGTTCGATTAATTGTCAGAGGGGTTTGTTGTTTGCGTCCAGGGATTGAAGGTATTTCGGAAAATATTGAAGTACGTTCAATTATAGGTAGATTTCTTGAGCATACTCGGGTTTTTGCATTTGAAAACAATGGTGAATGGGAAGTTTATGCGGCAAGTGCAGATTTAATGAGCAGAAATATGTTTAGACGAGTTGAAACCTGTTTCCCTATTGATAATAAAAAATTACAAAACAGAGTGCTCAAGGATTTAGATTGTTATTTAAAAGATAACACCCAAGCTTGGCTGTTACAAAGTGATGGAACATACGAATTGGCATCACCAATAGATGGAGAAGAAGCCTTTATAGTACAAAGCGAATTGTTAAAAATGCTTCAGTGACAATTATCTTTTAAGAGACTAATTCCGCATTGTTTAGATAACACCCTGGGTCTTCCTGCCATGCATCCTGATATACCTGATGCGCTCGAACCCGCGTGTTGCCATTACAAATTGACTGATAATCACAGGAGCCACAGCGTCCTTTTAAGGGACGAGGATTGGCTTTTAAACCTGCCATTAGCGGATCCGATGTATCTTTCCAAATTTCTGAAAAGGTTCTGTCTTTGACATTGCCAAGATTATAATGCCACCAGAATGTATCAGGATGGACATTTCCTAAATTATCAATATTGGCAACATTGACACCAGAAGAATTCCCTCCCCATTGATTAAGTTTTGCATGGATATGTTCTGCCTGGTCGGCAAAATTTTCTTTAACCCAGTGCAAAAAATAAACCGCATCTGCATCGTTATTTCCGGTAACAATCTCACGCTGTAATCCTGATTTTTCCCAGCGTAAACTGGCTTCGAATAACTGGGTCATTACATCGCGGGTCATTGTGAATTCAGCATCGACTTTACGGTTTTTATTACCACGCCCTCCATAATTCAGATGTGATAAATAGAATTTATCAATATCCTCATCATCCATCAGCTCTAACATGGCGGGGAAATCCTGCACATTATCCTGCGTCAGCGTAAAACGAATGCCTGCCTTGATGCCTTTGTCCCTGCACAAGCGAATACCTTCCATTGACGCTGCAAACGAGCCCTGTTTTTGTCTAAAATTATCATGGGTTGCACCAATACCATCCAGACTAACACCAATATATTGATAGCCAATTTCAGCAATTTGATTGATGTTTTTAGGCGTGATTAAGGTGCCATTACTGGATAGTGCTACATAAAATCCTAGATCTTTAGCCCGTTTTGAAATAGTGAAAATATCGGGGTGTAATAAGGGTTCACCCCCCGAAAGAATCAGTACTGGGACTTTAAAATCTTTCAAATCATCCATAACATCATAAATTTCCTGGGTGGTTAATTCGCCTGGAAAATTAATGTCTGCCGAGGTGGTATAGCAATGTTTACAGGTTAGATTACAGCGTCGGATAAGATTCCAAATAACCACGGGGCCAGATGGTTTTCTGATCGGTTTTAGCGCTGTTGGGTTGAGAATTTCACGCATGTATTGACTTAAACGAAACATTTTAATTTCCTAATCGTAAACCAGTTTTTTTTAAAATTCGACTACTGTATAACACATCTTGTCTTTGATTGAATTCACCTAATAATTCAGTGATTATGCTGATTTTTGCTTTTACCCCTAGTTCATCTTTACTATGCACCATGGCAAACAGGTTGTATGGCCATTCAGGTAAATGTCTGGGGCGATGGTAACAGTGGCTGACAAAATCTAATTTTCCAACCTGTTCGCCCAGCAGGTCAATTTTTTCATCGACAATATCCCAGACTGTCATACCATTAAATCGATAGCCTAATTTATAGTGATTGGGGACTGCGCCGATTCGCCGAATTACCCCATTATTTTGCAGGGCGCGCATGCGTTGCATAATTTCATCGGCGGATATTTCAAGTTGATCAGCTAGTGTGTGATAGGGTTTAGAAACCAAGGGTAAGCCAGACTGGGTTGCTAAAATAATTTTTCTGTCTAATTCGTCTATAGTCATCAAGCTTCCAGTTTTAAACCTACAAAATACTCGTTGATTTTAGGCATGTTATAAACAGTTAACCCGGTTTCTTTTTCAATTTGGCTAATGATTTGAGAGATTTGTTCTGAGGTTTCAGTGGCGAGTACAAACCACATGTTTAACTCATGGTTTCGCGCATAATTATGAGCAACTTCGGGGAATTTATTGATGGTGTCGGCAATTTGATCAAACTTGTGTTTAGGTGCTTTTACAGCGGCCAAGCTTAAGGCACCTCCCATTTTTTCAGCATTATAAAGCGGCCCGAAACGAGATAAAATACCATTATCCAATAAGCGTTTAAGACGATCTAGTAATACATCTTCTTCTATGTCTAGTTGTTGGGCTAATATAAAAAAAGGTGAGTCGCAGATGGGAACCCCCGTCTGTAACTGATTAATTATAAGTTTATCTAGTTCATCCATTTGCTGTTTCCACTATCTGCTTAGGCGTATAAAGAGCGCCACGTTGTTTGAAACAGCGTTTACTGAATAAGACTTCTTGAGCAAATTGAGTCAGGTTACAGGTTTCTTTTAAATGATCCAATTGACTAAGAACGCGCTCGCGGTTTTTTCCATGGATCATGCAATACAGATTATAAGGCCATTTTTCACCGTGACGAGGGCGAAGATAACATAAATTCACAAACTTGAATGAACTAATTTGTGCACCAATTGCATCGACTAAATGATCCGGGATATTCATTACTACCATTGCATTAGCTTGGTATCCAAGCTGTCGGTGGTTTACAATCACGCCTAATCGTTTAACCAGACCTTGTTGTTTTAGTTGGCCGATTCTATCAATCACTTCCTGTTCCGTTAGATTCAATGATTTTGCTATTGATGAATAAGGTCGGGGGCAGACAGGCAAGCCATTTTGTATGGCTTCAATCAGTTGGTAATCTATCACATCCATCGTTTAGATCCAGTTCAAATCCAAGATTAATATAGTAATCGGCTAATAATGGCAATTGCATGGTTTTATAACCACTTTGCTGTTCAATATTGATTAAGGTGTTCTGTAAGTGTTCATCATTATTGGCTATTAGAACAAACCATAAATTAAAGTGGTTTTCCCGTTCGTAATTATGATTGACTTCTGGAAAAGAACTGATTATATCCGCAACTTGCTGTAATTTTGATTGAGGTACAGATAAAGCCACCAGCATGCTTTTGCCAATCTGATTGGGTTTTATAATCGGGCCAATTCGAGAAATCAGGCCTTGATCATTTAATTCTTGTATAGCCAATAATACCTCTTCTTCACTGCTATCTAGCATTTCAGCAATGGCTTTATAAGGTCTGGGGGTTAAGGGGAAATCTAACTGATAGTTGTTTAATAATTGTTTGTGAAATGAACTTAACATGTCATAAACCTAATTTATGCGCACGACTTGTAAAGAAAATTCCACTGGGTTTTTCCGCTTTGAGACGCGCTTTTTCTGCAAAAGTATCTGTATTATAAATTATTACTTGGTTATCATCACGGACAGAAACCCAGACTTCTTCACCTCTAGGTGCAAATTCCATATGTAAAACTGCTTTTCCAGGTTGTAAAGATTTAATTAATGTTAAATCCTTTGCGTCTATTATCTGTAGATGTTGATTATCAGGGAATGCAAAGTTAACCCAGATGTGCCGACCATCTGGTCTAGCCATTACAAACACAGGTTGACCCAGAACAGGGATTCTCTTTACTAATTGCCAATTACGTTTATTAATAACTAATACTTCATGTTGACCGATAGCCGGCACAAACATTAAATCATCAGCTACTGCCCAGCCTTCAAGGTGTGGCATTTTATAAACAGGTAGTTTTTTATCTTGTTTACCGTAATTGTCTAGAATACGTTTTACACCCAATTCTGGTTGCCATAAATCTAATAAGGCTAGACCTTTTTCGCCAAACAAACCTGCAATATAGTAGCGTCCATTCGGAGAAAGTAAAGCATCATATGGTTGTTTTCCAATATTTTTAAACTTTTGGATCAGCGGTTTGTTAGCCTGTTTCAGATCAATAGTCCATATTTCTCCTGCATCAAATAAGCTGTAAACAAACTTTTTTCCTGAACCGGGTGCATCAACTAATCCAACCACCTTTGAAACTTTGTTATCAGAATAGATTGCTGGTATATCGGCGATTAATTCCAGGGTTTCACTGGAAAAAACCTTTACCCCTCCCGGTGTGTAATTAGAAACGGCGATCAAACTACCATCTTGGGAAATTGCTCCTCCAATACTATTTCCTGCCTGCATGATACGTTTTTCGACTTGATCAAGTAATAAGTCGACTTTAGTTAAACCACCATCACGCCCAAATATATAGGCGTAACGTTGATCTCGTGAAAAAACCACGGAGGCATGCGATAAATCGCCTAATGATTCAAAACGTTTTAAAATAGTTTTTTGACTGGTATTGACCAGTAAAGCCGTACCTCTGGCACGTTCAATAATGATGCCAAGATCACCTGTTGCACGTATCTCAGCATTGATAATATTGCAAAATAATAAGCAGCAGATAAAAAGAATTCGGGATAACATGGAATTAGTGTGATTTGAGAACATAAGTTGGTCAAATAGCTACGCTGTAGAGCGAATTTAAGTCCGCTAGTGTCATAAGGGCTTTTAAGGAAAAATTAAATAGACAGAGTTAATATAGTTTAGAAGTGGGCTGAAGTCCGCTCTACATTTAAATTATTAAGGATTATTTCGTAAATACTTAACTAACCAGATGGCTTCCGACTTGCTAATAAATTTTTGCCAAGGCGGCATTGCCGTCCCTTTTCTACCCATTAAAATGGTTTCAACTAAAAAAGCATCATCTTTGTCTATTAAATCCTTAGCCAATAAAGAAGAACCAAGCCCACCTTTTAAAGTCAATCCATGGCAGGAACCACAATCATGTTTAAGTAGATTGATGAGTTCCTGTTTTCTTTGATCTGAAGGTGTTTCAGCCCATACGTTGACTGAAAATACTAAGGTAAAAATCCAAAGCTTCATTGCTAGGGAATGAGACATAATAAGTTGTGCATTATTGCGAAGATTTTTTGTTTGACTTCATTTGAGTAGTAATAGGCCTGCAGCAGGCTATGTAACGGTTGTTGCACAAACGAAGACGGACAAAAAAGCAAGTGAGAATGTGCAAGTTATTGTGTCCCCTTCCTAAGGAACGAGGATTCAATAATATACGAATTTTGACTTGTCTTTTTGTCCGTCTTCTGCGTTGTAGCAACAGTTGCGTAGCTTGCTATGCGCCTGTTGCTACGCCTTGAAGACGAACAAAAATCCTGCGTCAAACTTTCGCATATTATTAAATCCTCGTTCCTAAGGTTTTAGTCGACCGTAATAGGCTGCTACATTACTAATATCTCGGTCGCTTAAAGAGCCAGCAATATTATTCATAATTACAGAAATACGTGTCTTGTCGCGATATTGTTTTAAGGCTATTTTTAAATAGTCAGCATCCCGTCCTGCAAGATCTGGAAAAACGGAATCTACACTGTTAGCCCGAACACCATGACATTGTGAGCAAACCTCTGCGGCTTTAACTTGACCCGCATAAATACTGGCGGCCTGACTGGATGTTGATAGAAACAATCCGGTTAGTACTAAAACAAGATAAATAGGAAGTTTCATTAGCTTACTCCATTTCATCGGGTGATAAGCCACGGGTCATGTACTTAACACGCCCACGAGAAAAAATTCCGGCTGGGCTTTCCATTTGTATGGTAGCGACTTTCTTTAAGCTAAAAGAGTCAAAAACCACTACTTCATCACCTGCATATCCAGCACTGACATATAAAAATTTTCCATCCGCACTGTATTCAGGAAAATAGGCATGACCACCGACATCCAGCGTTTTTACAACTTCCAAGGTTTCTTTATCAATTAATTGAATTGTTCGAGCACGTCTGTCTTTAGTAATGATATCGACAGCGATATAAGGTGCGTTGGCATGTGCGGCAGGTGATTCCGTCCCTCCAGAGACGGGGATTTGTTTAATCAATTCCATTTTATCCAGATCCCAAACACTGACCACAGTTTTTTCACAAGTTCCAAAATTAGTACCAAAGCCCAAAGTTCGGCCATTAACTTTAATCGCAGCACCACCGCCCACATGAGGAACACAACCTGCTTTCAGCTTTTTGATGATTTTACGTTCTTTTAAATCAATAGCAGTAACAATGTTGTCATCATAAGCCGCAACCATTAATTTACGGCCTTTATGGGTTAAGAAAGCATCGTGCAGATGTCTACCCACATTTTTAATTTTGGTAATTGGAAAACCTTCTTTTAAATCAATAATCCATACCTGGCCGGCATTTTCCAGAGCAATAGCAAATATATCAGCGTAAGGTGTGCCGATGATCATACCCGAATCTGAACTGACCATTTTACCATCAGGGTCAATACCTTCTAGCTCAAAGGTTTTTAAGGGTTCTAAGGTATCAGCATCAAGAATGACGGCATTATGCGGTACAAAAGATCCCGCCATTATATATTTTCCATCGCGTGAAACACCCATACCTGGGCCGTTGTAACCCGTTTTAATACTACGTACAGCTTGCATTGAATATAAATCAACTTTAAAAATTTCAGCCGTATCTGTTTTTACATAAGCCCAACGAGGGATAGCGGGATTAAAATCAATAATATGTGCAGCAACGTCAGTTAACACTTCACCGACTATTTTATGTGTTTTACTGTTAATAAAGACCGCTTTTGATCCTTCACCGCGTCCATATCTGCCTCGTGCAGCAACGCCGATCAGATCATCTATACTGTCAATTTTATAAGTCGGTGAGGCGGGTAGAGTGCTTTCATCTTTAACATAAATTTTTAAAGACTTTTTCATGTCTTCAATAGTCCAGGCTGGATTTTTTAGTTTCGGCGTGGATTGAATGTGTTTAACTAATGCACGAATTTGTTGGTCTTTTAATCGACCATAGAATGGAGGCATTAAGGTATCAAAACTACCTGTCATAATGGTTGTGCGTAAGACAGTAGGGCTACGTCCTTTTAGAGTTGTTGAATTTAATGCGGGGGCTATGTAACCGCCGTGATCTGATCCATGGCAACTGGCGCAATTATCTTGAAATAATTGATGGGTATCAGAATTTGCCTGAATATTGCCTGATAACAGAAGTAGACTGGCGGTTGTTAGCAGAATAGATTGATTAAACTTTATTATTGTTTTTTTCATTTTGATTTCTGTTAGCCTCAAGAGTGAGATGAAATTAAAGTTAAGGTAACTCGCATTAAATAAACTACCAATATTGGGCAGGATTTTTGTTTGTCTTTAGTCGTGTAAAAATAGGCGCATAGGCAACTATTTAATTATTGCTACACGGCTACAGACGGACAAAAAGACCAGCAAGATTGGTAGTTTATTTATTGCGACTTGCCTTACTAGATTTTCTTCGCTCAACTCGGATGCAAATAATTAATTTGACTATTTTATATGCAACTCTTTTTATATCAATGATAAAGAGTAAAATATATCTTCTAGTGATTATACGCAATTTATTGATAATTTGGCATATAGCTCTAAATATTTGTAAGCCACCCGAAAGTTATGCGAAATACAAAAATATTTGAATTTGTCGAATCTATGGCGGCATTAATTCGTTCAGAAGAACGCAAAAAATGTGCCGAATTCAGACTTCAGCTTGTGCATTATGAAGTACTAAATTATTTGTCACAATCCAATAAATATACAGACACGCCAGCAGCTACAGCATACTATTTTGGAATGACACGCGGAACCGTTTCTCAATCTTTAATTGTTCTTGAAAAAAAAGGCTATATTGAGAAAAAAAAAGATGAAGTAGATAAACGTATTATTCATGTTCATCTCCTGCCTTCTGGTCAATCTATTCTAAAAAAAGTGCGCAGAATAGAGCTTTTTAACAAAGCAATAATACAGCTTCAAAATAATACTGCTATTACCCTTCAAAAAAATATTTTTGTCAAAGTACTTAGCGCGTTACAAAAAGTATCTCAGTCACAATCTTTCAAAGCAGAATATGCTTATTCATTTAATCTAACCAAAAACCAGACCATTTTCGATTTAATTGATCGTATGGCAACGCTGATTCGTACAGAAGAACGAAAGAAGTGCACAGAACTGAAAATACAAATGGTGCATTTTCAGGTTCTGGATTATTTATCCTTATCTAATAAATACAGCGATACCCCAGCAGCAATTGCTAATTATTTAGGTATAACCCGTGGCACACTTTCTCAAACACTGCTTATTCTGGAAAAAAAAGAATTTATTAAAAAACATCAAGATCAGAATGATAAACGGGTATTCCACATACAATTATTACAAAAAGGACTTAATATTTTAAATAAGGCAAAACCCAGCGTTTTTTTTAATAAAGCAGCAGCAATATTGGAAGAAAATTCATTGATAACAGCTGCTGTGGAAGAATTATTTGTTGAATCACTCAGTGCTTTACAAAAGGCTAATAATTCATATTCTTTTGGTGTATGTCATACTTGTAAAAACTTTTCTATAAAATCAATAGGTTATTTTTGTGAGTTGACGCAAGAAAAGTTAACTGAACCTGATAGTGTAAAAATTTGCCAAGAACATATTCCTATTTAACAAACATTTTTGAATTTCATAACCTCCTTTGGTCATTTTTTTAAAAAATCGACCGCCTGTCAAAAGATTACAAATCAATACTACTTTGATGGGTAATTTATATCATTGATTTTTCTTTGTCAATAACTTAATTTCGATTCGATACTTTATTATTTTTAATGCAAAAGATAAAAATACCTATATAAATAAGTATTTATTTACTTTTAAATAGTGATCCGATACTATTTAACATCAACGTTAAAATATAGCAGTAAATTTTATTCACATTGAATTATCAAAATACTATGA
>CAYNRB010000038.1:0-19887 GCA_964399475.1 uncultured Methylomarinum sp. | reverse complement strand
GCAATTGCCAAGAAGATGAAAAAAAAGACAAGTAAACTGTTAAAGTAATTTTGCTTGAGTGCTTATCATACTCTCAGATCGCAAAGTAAAAGGGCTTATACTGCTTTTTGCTTGATCCACTCAGCAGCAACTAGAATAATTTCATCGTAGATTGATTGTTCACTTCGTTCATCTCGTTTAAGCAGTTTAAATGAGTGGTTTCCACCTTCAATAATATGTAGTGTTGGTTCGGGGGATAAGGTTTCCAGCAAGGGTCTAAAAGTATCCAGTTGGCATAATGAATCACGACTACCCTGAATGAATAGCATAGGCTCGTGAATAACTTTTAATTGACCAAAACGAGGTTTATTAGGTTTCCCGGGAGCGTGTAATGGATATCCGAATAAAATAATACCTGCATATAAATCTTCCTTACATGCCAGAATCGTTGCGTATCGTCCGCCCATGCTTTTACCTGAAAGGAATATTTGCTTTCGACTAATCCCAGTTTTTTGAATAACCGCATTGATAATTTGTTGCCAGGTTTCTTCTAATACATGCGGTGTATTGGGTGCTTTTAGGCCTTGTTCCAAATAGGGAAAATTAAATTTAACAGTTAAAATATTCTGCTTGGCTATACCTTCGTGCATTTGGCTAACAAACACAGAATTCATATCCCGTCCTGCACCTGGGGCTATGATCAGTACAGATTTATATTCATCGGGTATTAACCAAATTGATGAAATTTCAGCTTTTTGGGTGATGGTAATCGTATGGTGCTCTGTTTTCATAGTATTTGATTCAAAAATAAATCTAATTGTGCAGTGGTATTCTGTTTAAGTGTTAAATCTTCATTTGAAAAAAGCAAACAGTGGTAATGCTACTGAAGCACATTCTCTTTTGCTTGTTTTCTGTCTTCGACTAGCGCAGTAACTTAATCTGTAGTGAGCCTGTAGCTTGGGTTAAGCAACTCGCAATAAAAAACCACCTATCTTGCTGGTTTTTTATCATAGCAAAAAAACCTAACCCAACCTACCATTATGATAATCCTTCTAGTGCAATATTATAACTGAAATACGGTGTCTTTTTGTTCAACTTCCAAGACCATTGCCTAAAGTCGATGTATTTCATTTGTAATCAGCCATTATCAAAGCATGGCGTGACATTTCAATCAGGTTGATTTTTCCTGCATCTGCGGTGATGGTCTTTACATAAAAACCGAAATTTTCGGAGTTGATGTAGAGCGGACTAAAGTTGAGGGCGTCCTAGATATCAGCCAGATTACCTTTAGTTTCCAACCAGCTTTTTCTATCCGAAGCGCGTTTTTTTGCCAAGAGCAAATCTATCTGTTCTCTTGTATCATCACCCTCTTCAATGGTTAATTGAACTAATCTCCGCGTATCAGGATTCATTGTGGTTTCTCTTAACTGACTGGGATTCATTTCGCCTAATCCTTTAAAGCGTTGTACATTAATTTTACCCTTTAATTTTTCAGCTTCAATTCTTGCTATTACCCCGAGCCGTTCTGCTTCATCCAAAGCATAAAAAACTTTTTTCCCTACATCAATTCGATACAACGGCGGCATGGCAATAAAAACATGTCCCTCTCTGACTAAGGCATGAAAATGTTGATAAAATAATGCACATATGAGCGTAGCAATATGGTTACCATCTGAATCAGCATCGGCTAAAACACAAATTTTACCATAACGTAAATTTTGCAAATCTTCAGATTGTGGCTCTATGCCTAATGCCACAGCAATATCATGAACTTCTTGTGAAGCCATCACTTGAGAAGAGTCAACCTCCCAGGTATTAAGAATTTTCCCTCTTAAGGGCATAATAGCCTGAAATTCTCTATCTCTGGCTTGTTTTGCCGAGCCACCTGCTGAATCTCCTTCTACTAAAAATAATTCAGTTCGAGAAATATCCTGCGCAGAGCAATCGGCTAATTTACCCGGGAGTGCTGGACCCGAAGTAATTCTTTTTCTGATTATTTTTTTACTGGATTTAAGGCGTTTCTGAGCGCTAGCCAAAATTATCTCAGCAACTTTTTCACCTTCTTGCGGATGCTGGTTTAGCCACAAGCTGAAACTATCTTTTGCAATGCCTGATACAAAAGGCACACATTCTCTTGAGCTTAAACGTTCTTTGGTTTGTCCTGAAAATTGGGGATCTTCTAATTTGACCGATAAAACATAGTGGCAATTTTCCCAGACATCTTCTGGTGCAATTTTTACGCCTCGCGGTAATAAATTTCTGAATTCACAAAATTCACGAATCGCTTCGGTTAAGCCCGACCTTAATCCATTAACATGGGTTCCACCCTGCGCAGTGGGTACCAGATTGACGTAACTTTCAGCAATAATTTCCGGCAAACTATCAGCAGTCCAGACCATGCCCCACTCTACGGCTTCACTAGTAGAAGAGGATTCTGCCATAAAGGGAATTTCTGGACAGGTTTCCACGTCGCCAACTCGGTCGAGCAAATATTCTTTTAATCCATTTTGATAATACCAAGTCCATTCTTCATCGCTTTGTTCGGATTTTAAACTGAGCTTTAAGCCCGGGCATAACACAGCTTTAGCACGTAAAACGTGTTTTAGTTTGAGGATAGAAATTTTAGCCGAATCAAAATATTTTTTATCCGGTAAAAATCTAATGCAAGTTCCGGTATTGGATTTGCCTACTGTGCCTATTTCTGTTAAATCAGATTGCTTATCTCCACCCGCAAATTCCATTTTGTATATCTTTCCAGAGCGTTTGACTTCAACTTCCAGTGTAGTAGATAAAGCATTGACAACAGAAACACCAACACCGTGCAAACCACCTGAAAATTGGTAATTTTTGTTGGAAAATTTAGCGCCAGCATGAAGTTGAGTCAAAATTACTTCGACACCGGGAATACCTTGCTCTGGATGCGCATCGACAGGCATTCCACGACCATCATCCTCAACCGAGATGGATCCATCCTGAAACAAAACCACCTCTATGTTATTTGCATACCCAGCCATTGCTTCATCAACACAGTTATCGACTACCTCTTGAACAAGATGATTAGGTCTTGTTGTGTCAGTGTACATCCCTGGGCGTTTTCGAACGGGATCTAACCCCGTTAAAACTTCAATTGCTGCTGCGTTATATTCGCTACTCATACTTGCTGATATTTAGATATAATATTGTTTTGGTCGGTCATGAATATGGATTTCTAGCGATTGGTTTTATCAATAGGGTCTGTAAGTATAACGATTAAGATTTTAACAAACAATGGTTTAGAATGTAGGTTGGATTGGCTTTTTTCGCTGCGCTTAAAAATCTAACCCAACCTACATTATAAGCTGTTGTTTAATAATTTATTATTCCTTAAGTAAACAGGGTCTGTAAGCAAAGGATGGAAACAGAATAGGGAGCTTTGCCGAAAGACTGCGTTTCCAAAGAAGATATATTAGGAGTGAGGATTTAATAACTTTCGGATTTTGACTTGCTTTTTGACTCCACAGAAGCACTAACTTGCTATGCGCCCATTTTATTAGCGCGGCTCTGAAGTCAAAATTTTGCGCCAAACTTTTCCGGATTTATTAAATCCCTACACCTAAACGTTATATCTGCGTTTCAGATGCTTGCTAGAAAATCCGTAATGGTGACCGCGCGAAGTATATCGTAACATGTGATAATTCACTACTGTTTATGTTTCTAAATTATGGTAACTGCTTTAGATTAATATCTATTGTTACCCTATCACTAATAATGTTTAAAAATGACTAGAAAGAAAAATACCACCTTGTTTGAAGATTCTCTGGAAGAACTGGAAGAACTGGTTGAACAAATGGAACAAGGGGAGCTTTCCTTAGAAGACTCTTTAAAATCGTTTGAGCGCGGTGTTAAATTAACCAGCACTTGCCAAAAAGCTTTGCAGGATGCTGAACAAAAAGTACAAATTCTAATAGAAAAAAACGGAAAGCAAAAGCTGGAGCCCTTTGACGATGAGTAATGCCTTAAAAGAATATCTTCTATACAGCCAAAAAAGAGTAGAAAAAGCACTATCAGATAGACTGCCTGGAAAAAACATACATCCCAAAAAACTTCATCAAGCCATGTGTTATTCAGCTTTAGATGGCGGAAAACGCATGCGTCCGATGTTAACTTACTGTACAGGCAATGCTTTAGGTTTATCAAACGATAGTTTGGATGGGCCCGCATGTGCGGTAGAATTTATTCATGTCTATTCATTAATTCATGATGACCTTCCCGCAATGGACGATGATGATTTAAGACGGGGAAAAGCGACATGTCATATAGCCTATGACGAAGCCACTGCGATTTTAACAGGTGATGCCTTACAAGCATTGGCCTTTGAAATTTTAGCCACTGACCCGACTATTGAAGTAGATCCAGAGAGCCGCTTAAAAATGATCGCTACTTTAACTAAAGCCAGTGGCTCACAAGGTATGGTGGGAGGGCAGGCCATAGATTTGGAATCAGTGGGTACAATGCTAAATTTACCCGAACTGGAAAATATGCATATCCATAAAACCGGTGCTCTGATCAGAGCCAGTGTGAATATGGCGGCATTGGCAAAGCCGGATATTGATCCTGAAATGGCAAAAAAGCTGGATCACTATGCCAAATGTATCGGGCTATCATTTCAGGTCAAGGATGATATTCTAGATGAAGAAAGTGACACAGCCACTTTAGGCAAGACCCAAGGAAAAGATAAAGACAATGACAAACCAACTTATCCAGCATTATTAGGGCTTTCAGGAGCCAAGCAAAAAGCCCAGGAATTACATGAACAGGCGTTAGAAAGTTTAAGTAGTTTGGGTGAAGAAGCCGATTTGTTACGTGATTTATCGCTGTATATTATTCAGCGTGATCATTAAGGATTATTGATTACAATTCCTCAGTATTCGTAGCCTTGATGTAACGAAGTGGACTCAAAGTTTTTGCTGAATTTTCCTTGATTCCGCTTCGCTACATCAAGGCTACATGTTTTAATGCTTAGGAGCGAGGATTTAATAATGTGCGAATTTTGACTTGTCTTTTTGTCCGTCTTCTGCGTTGTAGAAACAGTTGCGTAGCTTGCTATGCGCCTGTTTCTACGCCTTGAAGACAAACAAAAATTCTGCGTCAAACTTTCGTATATTATTAAATCCTCACTCCTTAATGGTCACAATGTTCATAATCTAAAACTCATAATAGGCCAGTTTTCTTGAGTGGCATACTTTCTAAGCATGTCGTCTGGATCAACTGCCACTGGGTTATCAACAATTTTTAATAAGGCCAGGTCATTATAAGAATCACTGTAAAAAGTGCTATTCTTCAGGCTCTCATTTGAGTTTTCCAGCCATTCATTCAGTACGCTTACTTTGCCTTCCTGAAAACAAGGGGTACCTTCAAAACTCCCTGTGAACTTTCCATTCTTAAATTCTGGCGTAGTGGCCAGTAGAATATCTATTCCAAACAGCTGGGTAATAGGTTCGGTTACAAAACGGTTAGTGGCGGTAATGACCATGACAGTATCGCCTTTATATCGATGTAAATTAACGCGTCTGATTGCAGGCTTTAACTTTATAGGTATAATGATTTCCTGAATAAATTGCTCGCGCCATTTAAACAGTTTTTCAGCTTCATTGTTTGCCAGAGGTGCCAGAGAAAAATCTAAAAACTCAACAATATTTAGGTTGCCAACTTTGTAATCCTCATAAAACTTAGCATTAGCTTCCTCATATTCATCTTTATTCACTATCCCTTGGTCGACAAGAAATTGTCCCCAAAGATAATCACTGTCATCAGAAATCAGTGTGTTATCTAAATCAAAAATCGCTAAACTCACGGTAAAACCCTACTTGAAAAAATAAAAATTAAAGGACTATAGCGTCAGTAGATTTTTTATGGAACAATAATGCCATTAATTTTAATACTGACTTGTTTTTAATTTTAACATTCATATAGTGATTTATAAATAATATCCGCTACGCGTTTAATAATCTCTGTTTTAATATCTAATATTTAGCAATAATAGTAACTTCAACAATGGCTTTTACAATAAGCGTTGTGCTAAAAACAGGGGTTTTAAAGGTAATGGTGTGAAAGTAATTGATCTATAAAAAGAATACTGGATTTTATTCTGTTTACGAGCAATATTTACAGATTATTTAACCAGTCAATTCATCAATACCAATGCTTTATCTGAGTGTATTATTTGAATAGCTTTTAAAACTGAGCATTTTATCGGCTAAATAGAAAAAGTGGTTTCCGTTATAGAAATTATTAGCTGTAGATTGTAATCGAAGCGCAGGACATAGAAATAAAATCTGTCTTGTTTTAGTAACATTGTTTCGATAAATGGGTATCAGCTAAAAAACTATAAAAATCTGTTCGACTGGCAGAGAGCTTAAAACTTCAGGCTTGTTTTGAACCAAGAACAACCCGTTGGAGTAGCATGATTGCTAGTGCTAGAAACCATGATCTGACTGATGTTATATGATTGAATAAATTTAAGAAACCAAGGAAGCTAACAACAGGTTTTTCAATGATAGATAAAAAAGGCTATCGACCCAATGTCGGAATCATCCTTTGTAATGACGAAGGACGTGTGTTTTGGGCAAAACGGAAAGGAGTTAATTCCTGGCAATTTCCGCAAGGTGGAATTGATTGCGATGAAGACCCGGAAACTGCAATGTATCGTGAATTGTGGGAAGAAACGGGCTTAATGAGTGATCATGTTCAGCTGTTAGGTCGAACGCGTTACTGGTTAAGGTATAAGTTGCCAGAAAAGTACATAAGAAAAAACTCTTTGCCTCTATGTATAGGTCAGAAACAGATTTGGTATATATTACGATTAGTGAGTATTGAAGCCAAAGTCCGCTTTGACTGTGGTGAAAAGCAAGAATTTGATGGCTGGAAATGGGTAGACTACTGGCATCCATTGAAAGACGTTATTTACTTTAAGCGTAAGATCTATAAAAAAGCAATGACTGAACTAGGCAGCATTATTGTTCCAGAAACAGTACCGGTTAATGCTCAGGGCTATCTTAATAAACAAAACTAATCCAATTTGAATCCTTTAGGTTCTTGATAATTGTTCCTGAATTATTCTATCAAAGAGTCTTCCGGCATTAGCACTTCACTTTAATATAATCAATAAGTTGAAACAATAAGAAAACAATAATATCTTAACTTGAATTCAATAAAAAACAGTCACTTATATCTTTGTTCTCTTTCGTTAAACGACTTATGGGTAATAGGCAGTCCTAGGAACGTGAACGAAATAACTTGAGCACAACTAGCTTGTATTTTTGTCAGTCTTCAGGCACTAGCGCGCCATTGCCCACTTTATGAACACTGGGACGTCCTTATCCCAGCATTCACAAATTGGGCGGCGAATAGGTAAGTATCGGTACGTCCTGAGTCCAGCTCCAACTCCGCACAAAAGCCGCTCTGTTAAGTCTAAGGAGCGAGGATTAAATAATATCCGAATTTTGACTTGTATTTTTGTCCGTCATCTGTGTTGTAGAAACAGTTACGTAGCCTGCTATGCGCCTGTTTCTACAACACAGATGACAAACAAAAATTCTGCGCCAAACTTTCGGATATTATTAAATCCTCGTTCCTAAGTACCCAAGCATAATTAATTTAACTAATTTTACTTGGGTACTTACCTCACTGAATTGACGGCTGTCGGGATAAAATATTAGCCGCCCTCGCATGCTATCTCATACGTCGGATTGGCAAATTTTCCTGTCTACCGCGGACTAAAATTCATCACTCAGCTATCGCTCCGTTTCCATGATTTACAGCAAAAGAATAGAGTGCAATAGTTAAGGCTATGTCATTCCTGTTTTTTTCCCATACTCGGAATACCTCATTTCAAAATATAAATTTATCCGCTGGCAAGACATCTTTGCTTATCGTTAAGCATAATTTGATAGAGTTAAAGAGTTCAGAAGTTTGACACAAAATCAGGAGCAGATTATGACCAGCAGAACTGGTTACACAAACCCTCTTTCCCACAATGATGCAGCAGTTTTGAAATATATGGAAATGTATCAAAACATAATTGCTAGAATGGCCAGAAACAGCTCGGCATGTAAGCATTGGTGCATCGTACTGATCTCAGGCTTTCTTGCCTTTGTCTTCAAAAATAATCAGCCAGAAATAGCCTTATTGGGTGGAATACCCATACTCATCTTCTGTTTTCTAGATTCATATTATTTTGGACTAGGAAACAAATTTCGTATAGCTTCAAATGAAAGTGCTAAAAAAATTCGTGAATCTAGATTTTTTCTTGCTGATTTATTTGTAATAAAAGCAGATGGTCGCTTGCCAGTACAATTGTAAAAAGGTTTTATTCCCTATGCTATATGGCCTGTGTGTTCGAGTTTAGGTGGTTTCCAACAATAAATATGTGGGAATTGCGTAGGATTTTTGTTTCTGATTAAACAATCTCAAGAGGCGCATAGTTATTCTACGTAACGATTGAGATGGTTTGATCAGGAACAAAAAGACAAGAAAGTTTGGTCTATATATTGTTGGAAACCACCTTAATGATGCTTCTGGTTTTTGCTATGTATACAAATAGAGGTTAAGTCTGTCTGAATCACTGTTCTTGCAAGTTTATATCTCTTACAATACGTTGCAGAAGACGTTATTAACAGCATTAGAAAATTCGTTTAAAAAATACAATGATGATTCTGATGCCATTTATTTAGATACAAACAATGAAATACTTCTTTGAATTATTAAATATTTGCCCGTAGGGCCTCATGTTCAAAAATTACTAATTGAAAAAATGAAAAAAATTCAACTATTGTATGTAGAAAATATAATTACTCGAAAAGAAAGGAAAATTCAGCAGGAACTGATTTTTTTTATGCGGTTAGAAAATATTTGTTTTGACAAACAAGTGGATATTATCTGGACAGGTGAAGACGGAGAGTGGAAAACTTTGTCTGTAGAATTTCACAGTTTTCTTGGACTGGATCAGGAATATTGGTCAGCGAAAGCATCTTTTGTGCTCACTGAGGATCAATCACTTCCAGGAAATATTCAGTTTGGTTTACGGTATAGAGCTTCTGGAGAAGAGTATTGGGATAATAATAATGGACTTAATTATTTCAGTGAAGCCGATTCAGGTATTTTATTAACCAACAATCAGCAAATACAAAATAGTGATTTTGAGAATTATCTAAAGGAAGATCAAAAATCCATACCCGTAACTGTTGCAATTAATCAATCCTTTAATGCGAAAAAAGTGACAATACATTGGACAAGTGATAATTGGAAAACAACGCATAAAACACCTTGTCAATATAAACGCGCTTTTTGGAATACAAAATCTCACAGTAATGCTCGAAATCCGAATCAATATGGAACGCAGCTATGGACAGGACGTATCAAACAAGGCGAGGCTTTTAGATTGCAATATGTAATTAGTTGCGAAACTGAACATCAGACAATCTGGGATAATAACGATGGCAATAATTATTCTTTTCAACAGAAACAGCTGAAGATATTAATTCTAAATTTACATTGTTATCAGGAAGATAATCAAGACACTAAATTTTCTCAGATTGCCAAAGCAATAGACGAGATGGATGTAGATATTGTCTGTTTACAGGAAGTGGCAGAAAACTGGAATGATGGGGAAGGGGACTGGGCTTCTAATTCTGCTAGAATCATCAATGATCGCTTGTTTAAAGCTTATTATATTCATACTGATTGGTCACATTTAGGATTTGATAAATACAGGGAGGGTGTTGCTTTATTAAGCCGATATCCAATGACAAACCATCAATCCAGATATGTATCGGATAGCCATGATAAATACAGTATCCATTCCAGAAAAGTAGTGATGGCGCAAATTCATGTGCCTTATATTGGTGCTATTAATGTTTTTTCTGCACATTTAAGCTGGGTTGAAGATGGTTTTACTGAGCAATTCCAAAGACTGCATGCCTGGGCAGAAGAAAATCAAAATGAAGAAATCAAGGCAAGCTTATTATGTGGAGATTTTAATATAACAGCCGGATCAAGTGGTTATGAGTCTGTGGTTAATTCCAGTCATTACGATGATCAATTTTTAGCTGCCAATCAACACGGTGTATTTGAGAAAATTTTTAGAGTCAATGATGCGCATTGGCAAGATCTTTTAACAGATGATTACCGGATTGATTATATTTTTATGGATAAAGCTAGCGAGTTACAGGTAACATCTGCAAAAGTAGTCTTTACCGATCAGGATTATGGCGCTGTATCTGATCATTGTGGATACTTCATGACATTTGAGCCAAAAATAGAATCCCCTGAAACAAAAGAAAATAAAGAGACAGAAATATGCAAATAGCTGAACATTATGCCAAACCAGTTCGCGGCGAATTAGGTGGATCTTTTGCGCGAGTCAATGACTATAACCATGAGTTTTTTGTGCGTTGGGGCAGAATTGATTTTGAGCTGTTTCATGGTGTTCAGGCAAATTTAAAAGTTGTAATAAAAATATACAGTAATGCTGGCATTAGTGAAACCTATATTGTCGATACAGAACCCTATGATATTGAATGGGATCGGCATAAAAGACGGACTAGAGATTTTTATATCCATCCTTTTTCAAGTGCATATGGGCAGGTCAACTGCGTTAAATTCTCCTTTATCATTCATTTGGATGAGCATTCCATAGCTTCGCAAAAAGAGTATATTTATATGGATTGGCCTCAGTTACAAGGTGATCCAGATCAACAACAGTTTCGTGATATTAGCGGTGATAATTGTACAGATAATCATTATCGAACCTATGAGTTGAATGCAAATGAATTACAAAGTGATGTTGACTGGATGAATAATCATTTTGACTCATTACAACTGGTGCCTAAGTTTACCAAAGGCCAGCCTAATCATCCCTATCATCCCAAAAGTTATATCCATCATTTAATAGATAAAGTGATGCGTTGTAAACAACATGATCCTGATAGACTCTGTACGGTAAAAGTTAGTGTTGATTGTATAGACGATGCTGATTTCATTACGCATTTGATACATGCCAGTGAGCAAGGTGTCTGGGTACAATGTATAGTCGATTGGCGCAAAATGACCATGACTAATAGCGAAAGCTATGCGCGCTTAAAACGTGCAGGTATTGAGTTGATTGGTGTGGTCTGTAGTCCGGATCATCATTTAATAGAAGTTGAACCGGACATGCATACCAAATTCATTATCTTTAATGATGATGATTGTATTCTAGGCTCCTTTAATATTACCTTTGATCGCTGGTGGGCAAATTGGGAATCAGGCATGACTTTTCATTCGAAAGGTGTTTGCCGATTACTGGATAATATATTTCAAAGTCAACGGGGTGGAGTGATTCAACAATATGGTGTAGATCCTTTTAGTCACTTTAATTTGCTTTATACCTTTGGCCGACATACGATGTTGAATGGGGAAAGTTATCTTCCTCATCATGCCATTCTGGCAGAAATTAATCGAGCCAAATATTCAATCAAAATCACCTTGTTTCTGATTGGTGAATTATTGGGAGATCATCATGACAGTGTCATTTGTGCATTAATAAATGCCAAGAATAGAGGCGTAGATGTACATATTTTGTTTAATGGACATTTAGCCAGGCTTGGGAAAGTGGGTGTAGAACGACCCATGAATGAAGAGATAAACAGGCCTTTGTTACCGGTAATTGATCGATTGAAATCTGCGGGAATTGCAGTAGGTCTGGTTTATGGAAAGGATAATCATACGGTTCCTTATTCACCAATACATTCAAAATACTGCATCATAGATGAATCAATTGTTATTGATGGAAGTTTTAATTGGTATAACACCTCAGTTTTTTCCCATGATTTTATAGTGATTGCAGCGAATCATGAGGTAGTGAAGCCTTATCTGCAAGAGTTTGAGGAAATACAGCGTTTGTTGAGGGTATATTATTGATTGAAGCTAGTTGAAAAATATTTGCTTAAATCAGTGTTTCAAAAGGCTCTACTGTAACGGTTTGGTCTGTAGATACGCCCACACAATCTGCCGATAAGACGATATAGCAATTAGCCCTACTCATTGCGCTCATTATATGCGAACCTTGTTTTCCAGCGGATTCAACAAAAAACTCACCGGATTCAGGTTGAGTCAGTATTCCTCGCTGATATTCTTGTCTGCCTTTTTGTTTTTTTAAACTACTCGTGCAAATTGCCTGTATTTGAAGGGGCTTTTTTACCGCTATGCCTGATAAATTTTGCAGCGCTGGCATGACTATTTTATGGAAGGTAGCAATGACTGAAACAGGATTGCCAGGCAGGCCAAAAAAATAACAACCACTGATTTCTCCAAAGGCTAAAGGTTTGCCAGGTTTAATAGCAATTTTCCAAAAATTTGCTTGGCCGCATTTATCCAAAATCTCTTTAATAAAATCAGCTTCACCCACTGATGCACCGCCAGTTGTGATAATGACGTCGTTAGTCTTAGAAGCTGAAAGCAGTGCTGCTTCCAAACGTTGTTTGTCGTCAGTAATCACACCTAAATCAACAACATTGTAGGCAGGGTCATTGAGTAAACCATGAAGACTATAGCGGTTACTGTCATATATTTGACCTGGGTTTAGAATTTGACCTGTCGAACATAATTCATCACCTGTCGAAAAAAAAGCAATATTTAATTTTCTTTTCACGACTACATCGAAGATACCCGTCGTCGCCAGTAATCCGATATCAATTGCAGTTAACTTTTTATTGGCGGGAAGTAATTCATTATGCTTTTTAATATCGCTACCGATTTGGCGTACATATTGAGTTGGCTTTGTTGTCGCTGGAAAGGTGATTTTATTACCATCACTGTTTATATGCTCTTGCATAATCACACTATCAGCGCTGTCAGGTATGACCGCTCCAGTAAAAATCCGAATACATTCTCCCAGTTTTAAATCACCTTTAAATGGTTTGCCTGCCCAAGATGTACCTACTAAGGTTAAAATAAAACCTTGATCTGGTTTTATGCAGTGACTGGAAAAAGCATATCCATCCATTGCCGAATTTTTATCGGAAGGAATGTCGATGGCTGAAAAGATGGGTTTTGATGAAATACGCCCAAGCGCATCTTTTAATACCACTGATTCATTCCCTTTTATAGGTAAAATAGCCGTTTCAATTTTTTGTAACGCTCTTTCAATAGAAATGAGTGGTGAATCTTCGATACTACAGGAATCAATCATGTTGATCTTTTAAAAAACGGTTGATAATAAATTGTGCAACAAGAGCAGGATTGTTAATATCCAGTAGAAAAGGAAGCACTGTGTTTTTTCTTTTTTCTACCGATACGTCAGAATTAGAGTCTGTTATTTGAATTTCTGTATCGGATGCTATGGCAATGATGTTGGGATCATTTGGAAAAATTAGTTTCTTTTTTAGGGCAGGTCGATAAAGTTCAATTTTTGGGAATGTCTCGGCTTTAAATCCTTCCACAAGAATTATATCTAACTCAGATTGATCAAAAGCTTTTAATTGATCATCTAATTTTGGTTCTTTGATCTGAGTGAACTCTGTCATTATGGCTCGTCTATGGCTTGAAACCAACATGACAGGTGATGCACCGGCTAACCTAAGGCGGTGGCTGTCCTTGCCGGGATGATCTATTTCGAAGCTATGATGGCTATGTTTAATCAGGCCTACACGTAAACCTGATTTTTTTAATTCCGGGATTAATTTGCTAAGTAAAGTGGTTTTACCTGTCCCACTATAGGCGGCAAATCCTAAGATAGGTATTTGAGCATTTGTCATTGAATAATTTTCTTTTGCGATCTTGATTAATATTATCCTGAAAAGCTATGAAAAAGGCTATCATTTGGATGAATTAACAATTTAGTACAATATTCAGAGTGTATGCAATTCGCAATAATTAAACTATTCATTCTGTATGGATATGTTTTTAATTTTTTCAAGATATAATTAGATTTAGGGGCGGGAAAAATAGAAGTTATTTATTTCTTGTTCATTTAGTTACTCAAAATAAAGAATTGGGAGTGAGGATTTAATAAGTTCCGGAAGTTATTAAATCTTCACTCCTTAAGGGAGTTTTCTTTGATTAGAATATATTTAGTTCTAGCACTTATTATCCTAGCTTTTTTTGCATTACGGAAGTTTTTAAAAACACCGCCCGAGGTTGTTTCTTCATTTTTAAAGAAAACGGGATACTATGCTATTTTGATTGTTACTCTGTTTTTGTTAATAACAGGGAGATTGAACTGGTTAATTGCTTTGATCGGACTATTTTTTGCCTTTATTTTTAGAATACTACCTTTAGTCTTGCGTTATGTACCTCAGTTACATCGTTTATGGTCAACAATATTTAAAAATCAATATCAATCAACAAGTTCAAATCAAAACCCTAAAAGTCCTGGGTTAATGACTGAAAAAGAAGCTTATGAAATTTTAGGATTAAAGCCTTTTGCATCAAAAGAGGATGTTATTTTGGCACATCGGAAATTGATGCAAAAAAATCATCCTGATCGAGGGGGATCAGATTATCTCGCTGCGAAAATAAATTTGGCTAAAAAAATACTTTTAAAAAAATAGTCAAGGAAGCGAAGTGAAAAGACCCGAAAATTATATAAAATTTCTTTTCATTGTTATCAAATTCTGGGTTGCAGATGCCATTTTTCGGCAGGCAGGGATGGTAAAAAAATTAATAAAGTCAAAAAACAGACACGAAAATATTTTTTATTTTTGGGTGTTAAACTCAGTTATATCAAGGTTTATAGCTGTATTTGATGCACTTGGTCTATCTATTGCAAGAAAAAATAATAAAATAATTAAAGAAAAAATTATATATTTTCAATTTTGGACTACTATTAGTTTTGTTGTTTTACTATTTTTAGGGTGTTCAGCAACTCAAAATTATGCACCAGTCAGACCTTATCCTCGTGATTTGGTAAAAGCTGAGAAATTTTATGAGGTTAAGCAGGGAGATACACTTTATTCCATAGGTTTTCGTTCAGGTCATGGGTATCATCGACTTGCAAGATGGAACAATATCTTAGCACCCTATCCACTAAAAATTGGACAAAGATTACAATTATTTGAAACTAAACAGAAACTTAGACCCAAAAAAGCCAAGCCTCTTAAAACTAAGCCAATTAAAAAAAAGACGAAGTCTAAGAAAAAAACTTTAACTAATTCAAATAATAATAAAAAAATATTAAAGTTAAGTTGGCAATGGCCGATAAAAGGTAAGATTTTAAAAAATTATTATCAGACAGGCAAAAAAGGAATTGATATATATGGCAGATCTGGACAGAAAGTTAAATCTGCTGCTGCTGGGAAAGTCGTATACAGCGGTAATGGATTAAAGGGCTATGGAAATCTGCTGATTATTAAACATAATTATCTTTTTCTTAGTGCGTATGCAAATAATCGCCGTTTGCTTGTTAAAGAAGGGCAAAAGGTAAAAAAAGGACAGGTTATTGCAGAAGTAGGACAAATTGGAAGTGAAAAAACTTCATTGCATTTTGAAATAAGAAAGAATGGAAACCCGGTAAATCCACTTAAGTATTTACCAAACAAATGAATTAAAGGCTTAAGCCTAGAGACTCGGGGGAAGATATGACTGAAGAAGTTCTTGAATTAGAAGTTAAAAAAACTTCAAATGGTACAGCTAGAGGTATCAATAATGGGGCAGGTTTGGGTTCAAAAAAATCTACTTTGATTAAAAATGCACCTCAGGTTAGAGAAGTTGAAAAAGAAGTTAGAAAAAACACGCCAGCTGTCGATGCAACTCGGGCTTATTTAAATGAATTGGGCAAATCTAAACTCCTGACTGCGGATGAGGAGAAAATTTATGGTAAACGTGCTATAAGCGGTGATGAAGAAGCACGCAGAATCATGATTGAAAGCAATTTACGACTGGTAGTAAAAATTTCTCGTCGATATTTAAACCGGGGTTTACCTTTGTTAGATATTATAGAAGAAGGAAATTTAGGGCTTATCAGAGCGGTTGAAAAATTTGACCCTGACAGAGGGTTTCGTTTTTCAACTTATGCAACTTGGTGGATTAGACAGACCATAGAACGCGCTATTATGAATCAGACAAGAACCATTCGTCTGCCTATTCATATTATAAAAGAAATGAATGTTTATCTAAAAGCGCAACGATTTTTAACACAGAAGCTAGATCACGATCCAAGCAAAGAAGATATTGCTAAATATCTGGATAAACCCGTTCAAACAGTAGCCAAAATGTTAAAGCTCAACGAAAGGGTTACCTCGGTTGATGTTCCTATTAACACCGAATATGACAAACCGTTGGTCGATTCAATTTCAGATTCAGAAAGTCGTTCACCCACTGAAGTACTTCAAGAAGATAACATAAAAAATAATATTACCCATTGGGTTTATCAGTTATCTGATAAACAACGAGAAGTAATTTGTCGACGTTATGGACTATGTGGCTATGAAAATTCTACCTTAGAACAGGTTGCTCAAGAGCTTGGTGTTACCAGAGAACGTGTCAGACAAATTCAAATGGATGCATTAAAAAGATTAAAAGAAATATTAGAAGTCAGTGGTTATTCTTTCGAATCCATATTTTTATAATTTCTCCGTTTTCTTTCCATTCCTTAATAACTAAAGGTTCTCACAAATCATGTGAGAACTTTTTTTTTGCTCCAAAATTGATATCCTTCAAATTCATCAATAGCAGGGCTAAAAACGCACCCAAAGTATCTGCTAACCAATCCAATAGATCAGCATCTCTACCTGGTACGAAATATTGATGCCATTCATCTGATATACCAAAACAACTACAAAAGCATAAACTGATTTTAAAAACAAAAGTTTGGGTTTTGGCAAATTGAACAAAAAAATTCCATGCTAGTAATCCCATAATAAAATAAGCTCCCATATGAAAAATCTTATCCTGATGCTCAAAAAGCATGGGAGCAGGAATTGAAGGTTTAGATGATAGCCAAAAAATAAAACTGCAATAGAATATTAATAAGCTGGCATTAATGATTTTTTTCATAATTTATTGGGTGGAAATTTATTGTTAAAAGTAACTGCTGGGCTGAAGTATAAGTACCCAAGTATAATTAATTTAACTAAATTTTACGCAGGATTTTTTTTCATATTCAGTGTTGTATAAATAGGCGCATAGCGAGCTACGTCACTATTTATGCAACGCTGAAAATGGAAAAAAAGACAAGTAAAATGTTAAATTAAATATGCTTGGGTACTTATTCACAACTATATCAAAGCAATTTAGCGGTATACTTTAACACTCGCCATAAAAGTCAATATATATAACTTATTATTAAAGTGGAAAATATTTTTACTATTGCAGAGTTTTGTTTACATCAAACTGATGTTTCAAGCAAAATTGACAAAACTCACTATGCAAAACAATTAATGAATAATAATCAGTTATCTCTTCAATCAGTAACGCCAGTTATTCCAATCAGCGAAACAAAATTCCCGGAAAACCCACAATTACTGAATCCTAGGAAGATGCCGAAAAGAGGGCTAGCTTCTAAATTAGGTAAAATAGCATTTTTTCATGCGCTTGCACATATTGAATTTGTTGCTGTATATTTGGCATGGGATATTTTGTATCGTTTCAGAGGTTTACCAGTGCAGTTTTATCAGCAGTGGTTATTTATTGCCAATGAAGAAGCTATACATTTTTCAATGATAAGAAAGCATTTGAAGGCAATGGGTGTTGATTATGGCGATCTGCCTGCCCATCAGGGTTTGTGGGATCATGCAGTAGATACAGCTGAAGATGTTTTAGCAAGGCTAGCGATTGTTCCACGTTGTATGGAAGCTCGTGGTTTGGATGTGACACCATTTATGATTGAGAAATTTAAGTCACAAGGCGACTTGAAAAGTGTTGAATTGCTTTCGCGAATTCTTAAAGATGAGATCGGTCATGTGAAAATAGGTTCGTATTGGTTTAAGCAGTTTTGTGAACAAGCTGGATTCAATCATGAAGACAAATATAAGGAATTAATCGAAAAATACTATGTTGGAAAACCAAAAGGACCTTTTAACCGAGAATTGCGTATAATTGCAGGTTTTTCAAATGCTGAAATTGATTGGCTAGAAGAGTGATCGCATGAATAAACAAAATTTAGATTTACCCATTTTTGCTTTGGGTTTCAGAGCTTTTTTTGCTTTAGCCGGATTATTTGCGTTGTTATTAATTGCTTTGTGGAAATCAATGTTCGATGGTTCACTGGTAATTGATAATTACTATCCAGGAACCTTCTGGCATGCACATGAGATGTTATTGGGTTATTCGGTCGCAGTTATTGCTGGTTTTTTGCTGACTGCGGTAAAAAATTGGACAGGTGTTCAAGCTGTTCAGGGTAAAAAGTTAATTGGGCTTTGTTTGCTCTGGATTTATGGTCGGGCCGTTCCTTTTTATTCTGAACTTATTCCTGATACTTTGATAGCATTGATTGATTTTGCATTTTTACCAACGCTAGCATATTTTATTGCCAAGCCAATTATTCAATCTGGAAATTTTAAAAATCTTTTTGTCGTAGCTATTTTACTGATCATGGCGCTGGGTAATGCTTTGATGCATGCGGATATTTTGGGTATTTATGAAAATACTGCCATGTTAGGAATTAATCTGATTGTAGCAATAGTTATTATGTTGATATTGGTTATTGCGGGTCGAGTTTTCCCCTTTTTTACCGAACGAGCATTAAAAAGTGTTATTGCAATTAGAGATCCCATTTTAGATGGTTTAACCATTGCTAGCAGCACACTAGTTTTTTTATTACTTGTTTTTGATGTGTCAGGTCTATTTTTATCCTTTGTTGCTGTTTTAGCTGTAGCAGCTAATAGTATTCGTGTTGCTGGCTGGTATACGCAACGAATCTGGTTTGTTCCATTGCTATGGGTGTTGTTTGTGGGATATGCTTGGATAATTTTAGGCTTTGCCCTAATTGCATTTGCTTCTTTATCAATGATTCCAATTTCAATAGCTATCCACGCTTTTACCGTAGGAGGGATAGGGGTGTTAACGCTGGGTATGATGGCGCGTGTTTCATTAGGTCATACGGGCAGAGCACTGAAAGCCTCAAATTCTATGGCTATTGCATTTATTCTAATTAATATTGCTGCTCTATTTCGAGTATTAGTGCCAGCTCTGATGCCTAGTGGATATGAGAATTTTATTTTAATATCGACTTATTGCTGGCTAGCCGCTTTTTCAGTATTTATCGTGGTTTACACGCCAATTCTAAGTTCCGTGAGAATTGATGGTCAGGCTGGATAAGTCGGACTTTAGTCGTTTATATAATTGATTAAAAGATGCAAAATGGATAAGGTTATTTACTTCGAATAGGCTCGCTTCTTAGAAGAAAATTAACTATGGCCTATGAGGTCAATTGTGACTTCACGCTATCAATCACTTGTTTGGAAATGCGATAGCCTTTCCGTCTCAATTCCTTAATCAGTGCATCAGCATTAGATATCAGCTGTTTTTTTCTGCGGTATAGATAAGCATGGCGGTACCAACAATATTGAGTTGATGGCGCAAAGCTTTTTTTCGCGCTAAAGAATCATCCATAATCAGTAATACACAATAGGGTGATTATAGAGCATATTCAATCGCTGTTTTTTCACCCATCCCCAAACTTCTGGAAGTATCTGTGTTTATCTCAGGGTCGGAAACACTATGCAGCTATCCCTCATCTATTGAATTTTGAATCAAGTCTGCATCCTTTGAAGGAGATGCTAAAACTTCTGCTTTAATTGATTCAGTCTCGAAACTTCAGAAAAAAGTTGTTGTAACAGTGACAATTGATCAAGCTTGGCAAAAGCTATTAAAGGTCTTGCATCTACTATTACTACAGCCATGCATCCAATGTTTGTGATTCATGGGCTGTTTGTTGATCATCTGTCACAATAT
>CAYNRB010000037.1:0-19964 GCA_964399475.1 uncultured Methylomarinum sp. | reverse complement strand
TGAAGATGGAAAAAAAGACAAGTAAAATGTTAAATTAATTATGCTTGGGTACTTAATAATCTGGAATAACACAATTATCATTTTGCAACTTCTTTTATGCATAAACTACAGATGCTCATACAATTTATAATTCCCAAGTGTTGCACAGATTTCTTCATTTTCGGGTATTATGTTGCTAAGTTTCCAGTCAATATTTTTTTACTCTTAAAATTTAAAAGAAAATAATGAATACATCAAATACCAAGAAATTTACATTCGTTGCAAGTACTGCACTTATTTCCGGCTTATCTTCCATAGGAGCCCAGGCAGACACAGCTTTTGATTTTGAAACCAACCCATTCAACATTACTGAACTATCATCTGGCTATATGCTGACAGCAGAATCGGACAAAATGAAAGATGCTGTTTGTGGAGAGGGAAAATGTGGATCAGATATGATGCAAGGATTAGAAGAAAAAATGGTTGATGGTAATTGTGCAGGTAATAAGCCCATCCCTAAAATGAAAAAAAGCAATAAAAAAATGGAAGGTAAATGTGGTGAAGGAAAATGCAGCTCAGAAATGAAAAAAAAATAAGGTAGGGTGGGCATTCTTACTTTCCCACCAAAAACAATACAATAGCTTATGGCAGGCAAAAATGACTGCCTACCCTACAAAAAACTCTATCAAACACACTCTTAAGCTAACAAAGGAACAACGCATAATGCGGAGTAAACGTCAGGTAGGTTCTCAATCCTTGGACAGAATCCCAAATATATAATCAGTGACATCATCAAGAAAGCTCATGAAAATCATTAAAGACAAACAAATTATAGAAGACAATTGGATTCATATTGCTGATGACTCTGAATTAACCAGTGACAATATCACTGTTTCTTTATCTCGCTGGAAAAAAGACAAAACCAAATTAAATCAACACACAGGAAATGTTGGCATTAGACTCTCCCCCGCAGACAAAGTAGAAGATATTGCTGACGATTTAAAACAAATCAGTTTAATAGCACTTGATTTTCCAGCATTTACTGATGGCAGATCTTTTTCTCAAGCCAGATTATTAAGAAGTCGTTATGGTTTTGAAAATGAAATCCGAGCGATAGGTAGCTATATGCCCGATCAGGTATTTTACTTATCGCGGGTAGGCATTAATGCTTTTCAATTTGAAACACCTGAAGCGCTTAATGTAGCCACATCAACTATGGATGATTTTAGCGTTCAATACCAAGAATCTACTGACTAGAACTCAGTCAATTTTGCTATAATTGAGTCTTCTAGAGAGGACTTTAGTCTGCCCTATATTAGCTCCAATTCAAAATACCAACATTATGGGAGACTAGCATCCGCATGAATAATTTTAGCCAGACCCCTGTAAATAATGGACATACAATCTGAATCACCCCTGATATCCAGCTATGAATAGTAGTTTTTATGCGTATTTATCTCGCTTACGCTGGATTAAACGATGGGGGCTTAAACGCAATGCCTATGAAGAAAATGTAATGGAGCATAGCTGGGAAGTCTCTGTTATTGCCCATACCTTAGCCTTGATAAAGAACAGATATTTTGAGGGTGAACTGGATGCCAATGCAATTGCAACTGCCGCTTTATACCATGATATTACCGAGGTGATAACAGGCGATTTGCCTACACCTATCAAGTACCATTCAAAAAAAATCACCGCCGCTTACAAACAAATTGAACAGCAGGCAGAACAAGAATTAATCGGCTTGTTGCCAGAAAAGTTAAAAACTGATTTTCAAGTACTGATTCAAAAAGATAAAATGCCCCCAGGACATGAAGATATCATTAAAGCGGCTGATAAAATTTCTGCATACCTAAAATGCCAAGCCGAACTAAAGGCTGGGAATACAGAATTTGAAATGGCCGCAGAACCCCTGATAAACATGTTAAAAAATCACGAACTGCCTGAAGTGCTATTCTTTATGACTCATTTTGTACCAAGTTGTGGTTTAACGTTGGATGGCTTAATGCAAACAAATTAATCAATCCTGCGCCATAAGGTACAATTTATTTATTTCCCGTTCCTTATCCTGTATCCTTGTAATAATTCAACATCCATTTATATAGTTTTACCTACATGTTAAGAGGAAAAAATGAAAATATTAATTAAACCAATCCTTGCAAGCGCTTTAATTCTTGTTTCCACAGGTATTTATGCGGAAGGCTATTCCGCATCAAAAGTAAAAAAAATCATCAGCACGATGGATGATAATTCCGATAAAAAAGTTGGTTTCCAAGAATATTATGAAGAAACAGTAACAGACAACAAAGATTCTTTGGATACTAATAATGATGGCTATATCACTGCCGGTGAAATTGTTATTGAAATAACTGAAGACTTGGTTGAAACCATCAAAAAAATGAGAGCATCCGGTGTTTCAGAAGCTAATATTAATAAAACCATCGCTAAAGAATTAAACACAGCTGAAAAAGAAGCTAATGCATTAATCAAAATGATGGATACTGATGGTGATTTTCTTGTAGAACCAGGCGAATTTAAAGCCCATAAGCGTAAACTTTTCATTGCATTGGATACAAATAAAGATGGTGTTATTTCAAGTTCTGATATAAAGAAAAGCAAAGGCTTTCCAATTCGCGTTAACGGTTATAGCTATAATTGATCAGTCTTGGCTATAGTCAAGATTTGATCTATCGGCAGTTAAACCTCTTAAGAATATCTAGGTATCTTAATATAAAAACAATCCGCCCAATGATTTTGGTTAGTTGTTTACGAGTTACCTAGATTTAATTGTTTCTCACAACCCAAAACTGAAATGAAATATTTCTTATTTTGTTTTATATTTATTAGCGCATGTACAGGCGAACGGCCTTTGGATCTAGGTCTGAAAAAAAACCATCTCGCTACCTGTCCAGCCTCTCCCAACTGCGTGTCATCTGTTGATACACGACAAAGTCATTACATCAAGCCAATTGATTCATCTATTAATGCTTTAAAAAAACTACTGCTGACCCTAACTCAGGCAAAAATCATATCAGAGCATAAAGATTATATTTACGCTGAATTCAATAGTGATATTTTAAAATTTGTTGATGATGTTGAGTTTGCCTATGACCCTACGAGCAAGCTTATCAATGTGCGATCAGCATCAAGATTAGGTCATAGTGATTTTGGTGTAAACAGAAATAGAATTAAATTTATTCGAACTGCCCTGCAACAACAAAATTAGGTATCCGCCATATGTTACAGAGTGAGGGTGATCAAGATTTGTAGGGTGGGCAGTCTTTTTTGCCCACCTTAGCGTACTCCAGTGTAATGGTGGGCAAAAAAGACTGCCCACCCTACGCTCTTAATTTACGATGCCCCTAAAATTTATAGTGGATACAAAATTAGTTCTATTTTAAAGCATCAGTAACAAAAGGCTCTATTGTCTTATAAAGAGATTGATGCATTTTAGGATTCCCTGCAATCAGATTTCCTGATTTCAAATACTGATCATTGAAAGAAAAATCAGTGATGACCCCACCTGACTCCTGAACCATTAAAATACCTGCCGCCATATCCCATTCCATAAGCCCAATTTCCCAAAAACCATCCAATCGCCCTGCTGCAAGATAAGCCAAATCCAGAGCAGCAGAACCCGCTCGTCTAACGCCAGCAGTATTCAGTGTAAGTGGGCGAAACATATTGATATAAGCTTCCAGATGTTGAGGATACTTAAAAGGAAAGCCAGTACCAATTAATGCACTATTCAAGTCAGTTTGCGTAGTGACTCTGATTCGACGATTATTCAGCATAGCGCCCCCCCCTTTTTCTGCAGTAAACAATTCGTCTCTCAAAGGGTCATAAATAACACCCACTTCGATTTTACCTTTTACTTTTAATGCAATTGAGACAGCATATTGGGGATATCCATGTAAATAATTAGTTGTGCCATCTAAAGGATCAATCACCCAGGTATAGTCATTGCCTTGATGCGCTCCGCTTTCTTCTGCGAGTATAGAATGCTCAGGATAGGCATGCTTGATTACATTGATAACTTCTTGTTCCGCCATACGATCAACTTCAGATACGAAGTCATTTTTAGTTTTTTTATTTATTTTCAGCTGACCAATATTTTCAGATGAACGTTGAATTAAGTCTCCGGCATTTCTTGCTGCACGGATGGCGATATTTAACATTGGATGCATAATAGGTTTTTCATAAGATAACAATAAAACTTGCTTAGGATAACAAAACTTTTGTTATAGTGTGTCATTTTCACCTGAATGAGTGCTATTGCGTGCTTTCTAATTTTAAAATTGTTTTAGTAGAAACATCCCATCCTGGCAATATAGGGGCTGTTGCCCGCGCCATGAAAAATACCACACTCGCGCGTCTTTGTTTGGTTTCACCTAAAAAATTCCCCAGCGCTGATGCGACAGCAAGAGCTTCAGGGGCTAACGATATATTAAGCTCTGCGATAATTTGCGATTCTTTAGAAGAAGCTATTGCAGATTGTCAAATAGTCTTAGGAGCCAGCGCCAGAGACAGAACCATCGACTGGCCGCAACTAACTGCTCGAGAATGTAGTGAGAATTTCGTCATTAATCAAAAACCAAATACCACAATCGCAATAGTTTTTGGTCGTGAGAATTCAGGTTTAAAAAACCATGAATTGGATTTATGCCATTATTTATTGCGAATTCCTTGCAACCCGGATTTTAGTTCTTTAAACATAGCAGCAGCAGTACAAGTGGTCTGTTATGAGTTATTTATGGGCTTAGAACAACAAAATCAGAGTATAAAAAATCTTAAACAAGAAGACCCTTTGGCTACAACGCATCAAATGAACTTGTTTTATGAACATTTACAACAAACATTAGATGACATTGGTTTTTTGCATGTCGATAAATCAAATTCTATTATGCGCCGATTACGCAGAATATTTAATCGAATAGGGCTAGATACAAAGGAACTGGATATACTCCGAGGAATTTTAAGATTTTCACAGAATCATAATAAAAAGTAGAACTTATGATAAATCGACTGAAAGAAGACATTAACTGTGTTTTTGAGAGAGACCCTGCCGCACAAAGCGTTATTGAAGTAATCACGGCATACCCCGGCTTTCACGCCGTTATTATTCATCGAATGGCTCATTTGTGCTGGAATTCAGGATTCAGATTGTTAGGCCGGATTATCTCCAACCTAGGACGCTGGCTAACGGGTATAGAAATTCACCCGGGTGCAAAAATTGGACATCGTTTTTTTATCGACCATGGAATGGGCGTAGTCATTGGTGAAACCGCCATAATCGGTAATGATTGCACACTCTATCATGGTGTAACCCTGGGCGGAACCTCCTGGTACAAAGGCAAACGCCATCCCACCTTATCTAATAATGTAGTAGTAGGTGCTGGAGCAAAAGTATTAGGCCCTATAGAAATTGGAGAAGGTGCCAGAATTGGCTCCAATTCTGTGGTCGTTAAATCTGTTCCTGATGGCGCTACCGTTGTTGGAATTCCAGGACATGTCATTGATAAATCTAAAGCTGAAACAACGAAGGAACGCGAACAAATAGCCAATAAAATGGGATTTAATGCGTATGGTGCAACTGCTGATATGCCAGACCCTGTGGCACATGCGATTAATCATATGCTGGATCATATTCATTTAATGGATAAACAGCTGGCTAGCATGAAAAAGTTGCTTAATCAAGCTGGCATAGAGTGCACTGAAAAAGAGTTACCAAAACTAAATGATTGCCAAATTAAAGAATAATTTGTTTCTCTTTAATCCCGAAAAAATCAGTTACTCACAGCTTCTACCACTCAGTCTAGAACATGTGATCCGCTGACTTTGCCAAATTTGATAAATGCCTGTTAATACTTGACTAAAATACTAGGTTTATTTATAGTGTCCATTACTATTTAATATAGCTTAAGTTTTTATTATGCGGCTCACCACTAAAGGGCGTTATGCTGTTACTGCAATGCTTGATTTGGCATTCCATAGTCAACAGAAACCGGTAACGCTGACCGAAATTGCTACACGACAGACTATTTCTTTATCCTATCTTGAGCAATTATTTTCCAAACTGCGTAAAGCAGGAATGGTAATTGGCGTAAGAGGCCCTGGAGGCGGATATAAATTGAGCCGTGTCGCAAGCGAAATTTGTATTGCCGATATTATTTCAGCAGTTGATGAATCCATAGATTCAACAAAATGTGCTGGCAAGGCAAATTGCCAGGATAACCAACCCTGCCTTACTCATGATTTATGGATGGGATTAAGTGAGCAAATTCGTAGTTACCTTAAAGGAATAAGCTTGCATGAACTTTTGCAAAAAGACCAAGTCGCTGAAGTTGCAAAAAGACAAGATCAAACAATTGATCAAATTGTAAAAATTCAAACATCTTAAAGAGATACCCATAAATGATCTATTTTGATCATAATGCTACGACACCGTTAGATGAAAGAGTATTGGAAGCAATGCACCCCTTTCTGACCACTTTTTACGCCAATCCATCTAGTTTACACCAGCCAGGAAGAATCGTACGCAGCGCCATAGATTCAGCTAGAGAACAAGTAGCTAATTTGATAGGCGCTCAAGCCAATCAAATCATTTTTACCAGCGGCGGAACAGAAGCTAATAATCTAGTTTTCAATACGGTTAAATCACAGGCTAAAATAGCCGTTTCTGCTATTGAACACCCCTCAATTATTGACCCTTTTCTACAGTCACAACAAAATAAGCCAGATTTTATTCCTGTTAATCAACAAGGTTTACTCCTTAAATCTTCTATAGAAGCACTTATCCATAAAAAAGACATGCCAGCTCTGGTTTCGATCATGCTGGCTAATAATGAAAATGGCGTAATTCAGGATATTAAACAATTTGTGCAATTATTGAGAGACCAGCCCGTCTTAATACATACTGATGCTATTCAGGCAGCGGGTAAACTCCCACTATCATTTAGTCAACTGGGTGTAGATTTGATGTCCTTGTCCAGCCATAAAATTTATGGACCCAAGGGTTGCGGTGCATTGGTCATCAAAAAACGAATTGATATTAGACCATTATTAAACGGTGGCGGACAGGAAAACGGACTCAGGGCAGGCACAGAAAACGTAGCAGCAATTGTAGGATTTGGAAAAGCAGCAGAATTGGCTACACTTGAATTGGAACAGCGAACACAGCAACTATTAAGTTTAAGAATAAAACTGGAGCAAGCACTAAAAACCATTCCTGAACTGGTCATTTTTGCTGAATCTGAAAACAGGTTAGCGAATACCACCCAATTTGGCATAAAAGGTGTCGACGGTGAAATGTTGCTGATGTACCTGGATCAAAATAAAATAGCGGTTTCCAGTGGTTCAGCTTGCAAATCAGGCGGTGGAAAAGCTAGTTCAGTTTTGACAGCTATGGGAATTGATTTTCAACTAGCTAAAAGTGCTATTCGTATTAGCTTGGGAAAAGCCAATACAGAAGCAGAAGTTACAAAATTTATTACACTATTAAAATCATTTTTAAGCATAAGCGGGTGAAAAGAATGTCAATTACATTAACTAAAAATGCAGCTAAACAGATTTCAAATCAGTTGCAAAAACGGGGCTCAGGTATAGGATTAAAATTAGGCGTTAAAGTCTCTGGATGCTCTGGATTCTCGTATGTACTTGATTATGCGGATCAGCAAGAAGAAAATGATACGGTTTTTGAACAGTTTGGGGTAAAAGTATTAGTCAAAGAATGCGATATGGATAAACTGAATGGAATAGTTCTTGATTATTCAAAAGAAGGAATCAATGAATCGTTTAAATTTAACAATCCTAATGTGAAAGGTGAATGTGGCTGTGGAGAAAGTTTTTCTGTTTAATTAAATTGGAGTGCTAAAATATCTTTTAGCACTCCAGAAATGCGGTTTTCAATAATTTGATAGCAGATTATTTCTTGATAAAAAAAGCCGAGACTTTTTTTGAAACATAAAATATTTTTCACAAAGTCACAGATACGGATTTTAAGTACCCAGGTAAAATTAATTTAACCTTTTAAGAAAACTCTATATTGTAAGTTGACATGCCGTCAATGTAGCCTGGATGGAGCGTAGCGGAATCCGGGGTCAATCGCATCATTCCTTCCCGGATTTCGCTGCGCCACATCCAGGCTACCCGTTAATTCAATATCAGTGACGGTTGCCCTGGGTTTTAGAGTGGATACCCTTTTTCGTTAAATTAATTATACAGGGGTACTTAAACCTCACAAATTCAGCTTTGTTTCTAGGTCACTAACATTTTCCTTTCCCTAGATGAAAAAGCCAAGCAGATATAAATAAAAAATTGAATGCCAAAAATAAGACTAGCGACTAATAAATGAATCGGTTGAGCAACGGGCGGCATCCCCAACCTATCTAGCGTCACTCCAACTATAATTGCAATTCCAATCAAACCCAGCAAATAATAGCAACTTTTAAGGATAAGATTGTTTTTATCTACCGATTGATAAATTCTCCAGACCATGCACAGATTACCAAATAAAATGGCCGCTGAGAATGACCGATGAATATAAAAAATAATGGGGAAACTGTCTCTCCAATATTCTCGGTCTATATATTTATGCTCATGAGCAATAAAATCCACCGCCTCCCTAACTTGAGTGCCCATTACAATTTGTATTAGAGTTAACAGCAGCATTATTTTAATGACTGATTTCATTCGTTCAGGTATTCGACTACTGTCTATTTCAGCAATGTAGCTACGTTGAGATCTTGCAATGACATAAATAAGCAAGGCAACAATAAACAAGGCCAAAAGCATATGCAAGGTTATCAAAAAGGGCTTTAAATTACTGGCAACCACAACAGCACCCAGCCATCCTTGAAACCCAACTAGAAAAAAAACTGAAAGTGACAGATAAAAGATAGTTTTATCTGCTTTTAAATATATTCTTGAAGACCAAGCCGTTAAAAAGATTAGAAAACCAATAGTCACACCGACTAACCGATTTGCATATTCAGTCCAAGTTTTTAGCGGATTAAATCGGGTGTTTTTATACCCACGTTCTGCGTATATTTCCTGATAATCTGGAGGGAGTTGTGATTCTGCTGTTGGAGGCACCCATTGCCCAAAACAGGTAGGCCAATCAGGACAACCCATTCCAGCGCCTGAAGCTCTGACTATACCTCCAACAAGAATAACAAAATAAACAGCAAAAATGGTCAATAGTCCCAGCTTTCTGAATCTGAGTGCTTTTTGATGATCAATCATAGTTAAGGGAATTAATTGTTATTGTATAAAAATAGATAATTGCCTTAATTATAATCTTAAATTAGTCAGTTGTTACAATTCACTTATTTATTGTTGTTTTTACAATCTTAAATCAACATTGATTGTGCAAGTTCAATTTCTTCAGATATACCTTCAATTTCGAGTATTTCAGCATCAGATTCAAGCCCAAGTTTTGAAAAAGAAGAAACCGTATTCCAGTCAATTCTACAAGCAGGATGATCTGTACCCGCAATACTCTGCAAGAATGCAACTTGTACTAAATCGACATAATCCGCCTTTTCTCCCCCATCTCTTTCAAAATCGACATATTCTGAGGCTACGGGTTTCAATTCTTCAGGAAAATTCCAGGTATCCATGATGATCTTTCCTATGGGAGGATGCGCTTTTTCCAACAACTTATCTAGTCTTGCAGGACTATCCCTAAACTCTGGAATATCTTCTATCAACATTAAAATGGGAAGCTTGCCTATCTGATGAATAAGACCTGCCAACATCGCTTCATCTGGGTTCAAATGTGGCGTAAACGAGGCAAGCGCTCGACTGATTGAAGAGACATTAACACCCTCCTCCCAGGTTTTTCTAAAATACCTATCAAGAAGATCGGATGAAGGGGTATACATTTGCTGCATTACCAGGCTGGTAATCAGTGTTCTTATCGTTGTACTACCTAAACGCGTAACAGCCATTTGAATATTATTGACTTCAACAGCCCCCTTGTACAAGGGACTATTTGCAACCTGAACCAGCCTAGCTGACAGAGCTGCATCAGTAATAATCATATCGGATAATTGTTGTGCCGTTGCATCACCTTTGGCAACTGCATCTCTTACCTTAAGGGCAACATCAGGTAAAGTGGGTAGAACCAGCCGATTAGCATCAAGTTCATTTTGAACATGATCAAGAAAATCCTGAACAGATTTAAATTGCATATTTTGAACCTTTATAAGAAATCTATTATTGTAATTTTATCCTGACCAGGGCTATTCAGTATCAGGTTGTTTAACCCTGCATCAGCAGTAGATATGACCACAAGCATTAGAATGTTTTGACTATTCGATTGAAAAGAAACAACTTTACCTATAGTCTGATCATTTTCACTAGTCATTATTTTTGTTGTCGCATTAAGTATTGCACTAATTTCACATTTAGCAAGAAACAATTCACGTTTTGCTTTGCCTAAATAATGGGTACGCGCAATTATTTCCTGACCTGTATAACAGCCCTTATTAAAACTGATACCACCGAGCTTATCTATATTTAACATTTGAGGAATATATTCTTCTGAAGTTGCTCCTATTAACCAAGCCAATCCTGCTGAAATGTCTTGATATATCCAAGAATTAGAATCACAAGCAAAAAAACCATCAACGTCTGTCAATTGCTTCCAAAGCACTTTGGCTCTATCAAACGAACAAATCATTAAATAACGATCATTTTGTAATGGCAACTTAATAATAATTTGATCGGCATTAGTCACAGCAAAATTCGTTTCAGGAAGTGAAGGCAGAAAACCCTTTTTTTTTGAATTCACCCCGATAAAAGCTAATTCATCTGTTATATTAGTTATCTGCACATCGGAGCGCAGAACATACATCTGTAATTTTGCGCTTACTTTTTCTGTTAACACGTCGGGTAAAATCAATAAAAAAGCATCCGCAGTCTTTAAAATTAAAAGCGTAGTAATCACTCGCCCTTTATTATTACAAAAAGCGGCAAAAAAACTATTGGATTCATTTAGGTCTTTAATATTGCAAGTTAGTTGGCCTTGTAAAAACTGAGCAGCATCTTTACCGACAATTTTCAAGCTCGCCAAGTGAGTGACAGCAACAACCGCATTGACTTCATCTTGCTGTTTATTTTGAAAGTGTATTTCTGAATCGCCAGAAATAGTAGCATTTTTTGATTTTAGAAAATCTATCCAATCTATATTCATTGAAAGTAAAATATTAAAATAAAGGTTCAATTATAGCGTTAATATCAAGAATAAACGATTTAGTATGGGAACCGATATAAAACGTACTATAATTGTGCCAACCCAAGCGACAACTCATTAGTTAAAACAAAATGAACCAAAAAAATCGTCCCCTTTCGCCTCATCTACAAATTTATAGCTTACCCTTAACCGGTATCATTTCCATTACTCACCGCATGACAGGGGTAATATTAGCCTTGGGATTGATTGCTTATCTTGCAAGCTTTTTTATTATTCTCCAAGGAAATCAAGCATTTTTGGATTTACAGGTTTTTTTGAGTTATACCTTGGTACGCATCGGAATCTGGTTTTTTATCTTCGCCCTATTTTTTCATCTTTGTCATGGTATCAGGCACTTGATCTGGGATGTAGGAACAGGTTTTGAAAAAGAACAAATGGACAGAAATGCAATTATTGAAATGGCATTGTCTCTGGTTTTAACCCTACTATTTTATTAAAGATCATGGATTATCAAACACCCTTAGCTAAAGTACGGGGATTAGGTTCTGCAAAAGCAGGAACCGATCACTTCTGGATGCAAAGAATCACCGCCATTGCATTAATTCCGTTATCGCTATGGATGGTTTCCTATACCAATCAACTATTAAACGCTTCCCATGAACAAATAGTTACCTGGCTCGCAGGCCCTCTTGATTCTATTCTGGCTATCGCCTGGGTCATTGCCGCTTTCTATCACGCTGCCTTGGGACTACAAGTTGTCATAGAAGATTATGTCCACACAGAATGGCGAAAAATTTCATCTATTTGGTTGATGAAATTAACCTTTTTATTTTTAGCAATCGCAGCAATCATTGCTATCTTTCGCATTTCAATGATTGGATAAGGATAAGCATGAGCAAAGCATATAAAATAATCGAGCATACTTACGACACTATTGTGGTAGGTGCGGGCGGTGCAGGTTTACGTGCAACATTTGGCATGGCCGAGAAAGGCTTAAAAACCGCCTGTATCACCAAGGTTTTTCCTACCCGTAGTCATACCGTTGCTGCTCAGGGAGGAATCAGTGCTGCCTTAGGAAATATGGGCGAAGATGATTGGCGCTGGCATATGTATGACACCGTAAAAGGTTCTGATTGGCTAGGTGATCAGGATGCGATTGAATACATGTGTCGAGAGGCCATTCCCTCCATTATTGAATTAGAACATTACGGTGTTCCATTCTCAAGAACTGAAGAAGGAAAAATATACCAACGTGCCTTTGGTGGAATGACAACTCGTTTTGGCGAAGGAACAGCACAAAGAACCTGTGCTGCTGCTGATGTCACGGGACATGCCATTTTACATACGCTTTATCAGCAATCATTAAAGCATAACGCCGAATTCTTCGTTGAATACATTGCTTTAGATCTAATTATGGATAATGGAGAATGTAAAGGAGTTCTTGCTTGGTGCCTGGATGACGGCTCTCTGCATTTATTTCGCGCTCATATGACAGTATTAGCTACAGGTGGCTATGGTAGATGTTATTTTTCCTGTACTTCTGCTCATACTGTCACCGGTGATGGTAATGCCATGGCCTTAAGAGCTGGCCTGGCTCTACAGGATATGGAATTCGTCCAATTTCATCCCACCGGCATTTATGGAGCAGGCTGCCTGATTACCGAAGGTGTTAGAGGCGAAGGCGGTTATTTAACCAATTCAGAAGGTGAACGCTTTATGGAACGTTACGCACCTAATGCTAAAGACTTAGCTTCTCGAGACGTAGTGAGTAGAGCGATTACACTTGAAATTAGGGAAGGACGTGGTGTTGGTGCTGAAAAAGATCATGCCTACCTGCATATAGAACATCTTGACCCTGAAATTATTAAGGAACGATTGCCGGGTATTTCCGAGACTTCTAAAATTTTTGCGGATATTGACGTAACAAAACAACCTATTCCTATTTTACCTACTGTACATTACAACATGGGTGGCATCCCAACCAACTATAAAGCCGAAGTTGTTACCTTAAAAGACGGAAATCCAGAAACTGTAGTTCCAGGATTAATGGCTATTGGAGAAGCCGCTTGTGTTTCTGTTCATGGTGCTAATCGTCTGGGTTCGAATTCTTTATTAGACCTGGTTGTTTTTGGTCGTTCTGCGGCTAATCGCTGCGCTGAGATAATCAAATCGGGCGCGCCACATTCTCCATTAAATAAAGATGCTTGCGAGCAAGCTTTGACAAGGTTTGACAAAATTAGGTATGCTCAAGGTTCTGAAAAAACAGCTTCTATTCGTTTAGACATGCAAAAAACCATGCAAAGTCACGCGGCAGTTTTTAGAACAGGAGATGTACTTGATGAAGGTGTGAAAAAACTTGCAACAATCAGAGCCTCTTTTTCCAAAGTTAACGTAGATGACTCATCTTTGATTTGGAACACTGATTTAGTCGAAACATTAGAACTGGATAACTTGCTTGACCAAGCTTATGTCACTATTACATCGGCTGCGAACAGAAAAGAAAGTCGCGGTGGTCATGCCAGGGAAGATTTTCCGGATCGTGATGATGAAAACTGGCTAAAACATTCATTAATATGGTTAACTGAAAATAAATTTAACATTGATTATAGACCGGTACATATGTATACCTTAACTGATGAAGTAGATGTCATTCCACCCAAAAAGAGGGTTTACTAATGGTTGAATTCAGCTTACCCAAAAATTCTGTTTTACAAAAAGGTAAAGAATTTCCTGCACCTGATAATGCGGTAAAGATTAAACGAGTGGAAGTTTATCGCTGGAATCCAGATTCGGCTGAAAACCCACGAATTGATATTTACCATATTGATCTGGACAGTTGCGGCCCGATGGTGCTTGATTTGATCATAAAAATCAAAAATGAAATTGATTCCACCCTGACTTTCAGACGTTCATGCAGAGAAGGCGTTTGTGGCTCTTGTTCAATGAATGTAAATGGCAAAAATTCTTTGGCCTGCATCAAAGCAATTGAAGATTATCAGGGAACCATTAAAATATTTCCTTTACCGCATATGGATGTGGTTAAAGATTTAGTCACTGACATGACTAATTTTTATGCTCAATATGCATCAATCAAGCCCTGGATTGAAACACAAACGCCAGCCCCTGCTGACAGAGAACGCCTACAAAGCAAGGAAGAACGTAAAAAACTGGATGGTTTATACGAATGTGTCTTATGCGCTTGCTGCTCTACTAGCTGCCCAAGCTATTGGTGGAATTCTGATAAATATTTAGGTCCAGCTGTTCTGCTACAGGCTTCTCGCTGGTTAAAAGACAGCCGAGATGAATCTACCGGCGAACGTTTAGATGAACTCGAAGACCCGTATAAATTATATCGTTGTCATACCATCATGAGTTGTACCGACACCTGCCCTAAAGGTTTAAACCCAGCAAAAGAAATTGCCGATATTAAAAAATTACTGGCTGTTCGACAACAAGGCTAGTTTTTTTAGAAAATTTGTAGAGCGGACTTTAGTCCGCTTTAATCCTAAAAATGCATAAAATCAATTTCTTCTTTATTAAGTTGAACTGTTAAATGGAACCAAATGCAAAACTAAAATGGCGCTGCCGTAGAGGCACCAAAGAGCTGGACTTGTTGTTAAGCACCTATCTTGATAAACATTTCAGCCATTCCAATAGAGAAGATCAAAAATTATTCATAGAACTTTTGGCATGTCAGGATTCACAATTAATTCTGTTTTTATTAGGGGATCAACTGCCAAAATCAACTGGACTAATAAAGCTTGTCAAAAAAATACGCAACAACACATACCTATAAAATCAACCCGTCTTCATGGCAAAACAATTACCTGATTTGTTTGCATAGTATCGCTATTTTTAGTCTGGTTTTGAGTGGACTTATACTGCTCTATAAAACAGCCATAATTATTCTAATTCTGATCAGTCTGGTTTTTTATTTAAAACCTCAAAGGGAAGAATATTATATCCGCTATAGTGATGCATTTGGCTGGCAAATATCATTTTCAAACAATCAATATCAAGCCATTCAAATCCTTACATCAACTGTGATTACCTCTTATTTGATTTTTTTTCATTTTAGAGTAGATAAGCAGACAAAACAGTCTACTATTATCTGTAAGGATGCACTAATTGAAAATGAATATAGGAAGCTAATGATAGAATTGAAAATTTCAGGTTTAGAAGAGGATAAACCATGAATTCAATAGACAATATTAATCTTGAAATATCTAAAATAAAAAATTTACCACCGTTACCCGAATCAAGTATTCGAATGATAACTGCCGTCAATGATCCGGAAATTTCCGTGGATAAACTGGTTGAAATTATGTCACTTTCCCCAGTGTTAATGGCCAGGTTATTAGGTCTAGCAAATTCTGCATACTTTGGTCGAGCCGGTAAAATTAACGAATTGCGGATTGCCATTATTCAAGTGCTAGGATTGAATCTAGTAAAAAGCCTGACTTTAAGCATGGTACTGAGCACTGAACTAGATACATCGAAATGTAATAAGTTTGATACTGAATACTTTTGGAATCATAGCTTGGCAACTGCTTTTATAGCACAGAAGCTCGCTATACGGATGAGAAATGAGCTTATATCGCCAAATACTGCATATACATCAGGTTTACTATTAAATATTGGCTTGTTAGCAATGATAACTATTTCTCCAGTTCAGATGAATGATGTGTTTTCTAAATCAGACCGCCTGATAGGCTCTGTCATGGAACAAATGCAAATCAGTTTTGGACAATCACAATATGCAATAGGTGAAATATTATTGAATAAGTGGCAATTACCTCAGGTTTACCAAACTATCGTTAAAAATTTTCGTCTAGCTGATTTTGAAGGCGAGGAAAAACAACTCATCTTATTATTAGAATTAAGCCATTGGATTAGCAATCATATAGTGAATCAAAACGAAGCCCTGCCTGATATTTCTCATTATCTGCAACAACTTTCTATACCGAAGAATATATTTGACAGTGTAATACAGGATGTAACGGAAAATAAAGATAACATAACCGAATTAGCTTCAGTCATCAGTGAGTAATTATCCTATGGAAGAAAAAAAACCAATAGAAAATGATATCAATCAATTTGGTATACAAGATATTATTGTTGATTTATTTAATTCATTATCTGCGGTTAGAGAGCTCTCGGAATTAAATTATCATGCCGTCACTGAAAAAGAATTAATTAAAAATGCATTGTCTGCACTTATTCATAATCAGGATATGGAACGATGCTCGTTTTTTTTACTAGATGAACAAGACAATCTGGTTAATGTGACAGGATTGAGTTCCAGTGATGCTATGACTAATTCAGAACAAGATTATAGAGCCAGGCAATTTAAAATAGGTGAAGGCATCATTGGCATGGCTGCAAAATCAGGAAAATTGCAAAACTGTCAGAATTGCCTTGAAGACAAAAACTTCACTACCAATGAACAACAAGACAAAAGTTTATTACCTGGATCAATTATTAGTGTTCCAGTTTTTGCTGCCGATCAATCATTAATAGGCATTCTAAATATATCACATCCCCAAGCCTATTATTTTAGTGAATGGCATATTCGCCTGCTTGAAATCTACAAAAATATGCTAGGACAAATGATTACTAACTTTCGATTATTTCGAACTATGGAGAAACAAATATCTAAAAGAACCGAAAAGTTAGAAAACGCCATGAATGATCTTCAAAATCTAAAAAATCATTACCAAAGTATCTCAATGATTGATCACTTAACTGGGTTATATAATCGTCGTTATTTTTTTGATTATATTGAAAAATCCTTGTCTAAAAATAAAAGATATGGCCAATCACTTTGTGTACTCATGATGGATCTTGACCACTTTAAAAATGTTAATGATAACCATGGACACGGCTTTGGCGATAAAGTCTTAATCAACGTATCAAAAGCTTTGAAAAAGCATGTCCGAGATTCGGATATTTTGGTTAGATACGGCGGTGAAGAATTTATAATCATCTTTACCAATATAGATGCCAATGAAGGTGAAAACTTTGCTGAACGCATTAGAAAAACAATAGAAGCCATCTATTGGAAAGAAAAGAAAGACTTTATACAAACCATTAGCATTGGTCTTTTTTATTTGAATAAAAGCTATCCGTCTAAACAATCAGAACAGCAGATTAACATAGATAAGCTTATTATGTATGCAGACACAGCACTTTATCGAGCTAAAAAAAATGGTAGAAATAGAGTGGTTACGTTTACTCATGATATGTTGCATGATAACTAGTACACATGTATGTTCTATTAACAAGTGACGATTTATCTTTCCGATAGCTGCTTTGAATTAGCCCTTTACGCAATTATTTTTTCCAACGCTGAAGTAGGAAATAAACAAGTAAAATATTTTAACAATTGTATTTGAGTACTAACATAGAGTTTATTCTAATCAACAGCCAGACAATTCAGAAAGCTTTCAAAAATTAATTTATGAAAAATGCTTTCGCTTGTATAATCACTTCTTTTTTGATCCAACCAAAATTAGAGAAACGTACCCTATGGCACTTCACTGTGGAATTGTCGGTTTACCCAATGTCGGGAAATCAACACTGTTTAATGCATTAACAAAAGCCACTATAGCGGCAGAAAACTACCCTTTTTGTACAATAGACCCCAATATTGGCGTAGTTCCCGTTCCTGATCCCAGAATGGATAAGCTAGCAGAAATTGTTTCACCTGAACGCATCCTGGCAACCACCATTGAATTTGTAGATATTGCAGGCCTAGTTGCAGGCGCATCACAAGGGGAAGGCTTAGGTAATCAGTTTTTAGGAAATATCCGGGAAACAGATGCAATTATTCATGTAGTACGCTGTTTTGAAGATGAAAATGTGGTACATGTTGCCGGTAAAATTGACCCGATAAATGATATAGAAGTCATTAACACTGAGCTGGCATTAGCCGATATATCTACCGTAGACAAGGCTCTACAGCGCGTAGTAAAAGCATCAAAATCAGGCAATAAAGACGACATAGCCAAAAAACAGGTACTGGAAAAAATATCAATCCACCTTGATACAGGCGAACCAGCTAGGTCTCTAGACTTAACTGAAGACGAATTAAAAATAATCAAAGAATATTGTTTAATCACCATTAAACCTACTCTCTACATTGCTAATGTACAAGACGATGGTTTTAAAGATAACCCATTACTTGATTTAGTCAAAGCCTTTGCCGAGAAAGAAGGCGCCAATGTTGTACCTGTCTGTGCAGCCATAGAAGCAGAAATTGTTCAGCTAGACGAAGATGAATCTAAAGAATTTCTAGATGATTTAGGGCTTGAAGAACCAGGTTTAAATAGAGTGGTCAGAGCTGCTTACAAACTACTCAATTTATCAACCTATTTTACAGCTGGCGTAAAAGAAGTAAGAGCATGGACCATTCCAGTTAATGCAACTGCTCCTCAGGCAGCTGGTGTAATCCATACTGATTTTGAAAAAGGTTTTATCAGAGCCGAAGTCACTTCTTATCAAGACTTTATAGAGTATAAAGGCGAGCAAGGTGCAAAAGATGCTGGAAAGTGGCGTTTGGAAGGCAAAGAATATAATGTTCAAGATGGTGATGTAGTGCACTTTAGATTTAATGTTTGACAAGCATAAAGTTGAAATGTAGAATCTGCTCTCTTTATTAAGATCAGTTAATAAAAAAATTCAAACAAGATATGGCGATATAGCTCAGTCCGGTTAGAGCGCGGGATTCATAACCCCGAGGTCCCAGGTTCGATCCCCGGTATCGCCACCATTAAATCAATAAGTTAGCGAGACTTTAGTTTTATTACATTGTCGGGTGCAACCGATTTTGCAACGATTCCTTCAAGTTTGTTAGCGTAGTCACTCAGATGGTCAGGTGCTAAATGGGCATAACGTTGCACCATTTCGTAACTACTCCAACCACCAAGTTCTTGTAGTACATTTAAGGTGTCCCATTCTGAACATGCCAGCTTGCCCAAGTATGGCGTAAACCATGCCAAGTAAAGTTTTCAATGTCCGCACGTTCTAGTGCCTTTCTCCACCATTTTGTACCTGCTTTAGTAATAGGTTTTCCTCTATAGGTAAATACTCTTATATGGTGGTTTCCTAGTTGGTTAATTAGTACGTCAATAGCATCTTGATTTAACGGTACTCTTATTACCTTAGGAGCGAGGATTAAATAATATCCGAATTTTGACTTGTATTTTTGTCCGTCATCTGTGTTGTAGAAACAGTTACGTAGCCTGCTATGCGCCTGTTTCTACAACACAGATGACAAACAAAAATTCTGCGCCAAACTTTCGGATATTATTAAATCCTCGTTCCTTACCATTTTTAGATTGGTCTGCATGAATCCATGCAATTTTATTTTGCATATCAACTTGAGACCATTCTAGACCGGTAACATTAGATTCTCTAAGTCCAGTCGCCAAGGTAAAAATAGTCATTGCCTTGGTATGCACAGGTAGTTCTTTTAGTAATCGAGATGTTTCATCTTGTGTTAGCCAACGTAAACGTTGATTATCCTCCTTAAATCTGCGTATATGCGTATATGCGTATATGCGGTACATTATCAATCCAATTCCAATGCTTGTTTGCTTTATTAAGAATTGAGCGGATTAACTCTGTTGTGCGGTTTACACGGGTTTTTCCTGTAACTTTGAGTTTGGCTTGGATGATTTTTTCAATTAGATCGGTGTCAATTTTATCCAAGTAAACGTCGTCTAAAAAAGTTCTTAGCCCATCTTCGTGACTATTTTTGACACATTTCCTGTAAATCAATAACTTG
>CAYNRB010000036.1:0-20074 GCA_964399475.1 uncultured Methylomarinum sp. | reverse complement strand
TTAACATAAAAGCGAAAACACCATCAAGAACCAATAGAGTTCGGTATGATTAATCAATATGTTATGATTTTAATCCAATATCTAACTTTATTTAGCAGTAGCTAAACCTGTCATTTTTATATTGTATCTATACAGTAATCAATAAGTTGCATATTAGGAGGCAATAATTATGCCGAACTTTATTGAGCAAGAACATATATTTGTCAAAAACCTATACTCAATTATTGTCTAGTTTCAAATTGCTGAGACAGGCAAAAGTAATAACTTTACAATAAAAATTGCAGACATCAATAATCCTCTATAGAAAAAAATTTATTAGCGTGAGTAGAATCAATAAAAGACAAAAATACTAGAGAATAAGAAAATTTTCTAATATCTAGTGCCTGAACGGAAATTCCTTAAGCCTTTAAATATAAAGGCTACAGCGATTAATTTCCTTTGAATATTTTTATGATTTGCAGAATATTGGTTTTTATTTGAGATAATTTCAAAATCTTCAAATCATTATTATCTTTAAAACTCTTGACTGGCAAGACTTTCAGCATTTCCGTTCAGACACTATCTAGGTAAATTACAATTCAAGCCACCCAAAGAAAAAAAACGAATTAAATCATTAATATCTTTCTTATGATATGTTGGCATTGAATGGCGGATATGATGCAAATGCTCTATTAAATCACTATTATACTCTTGGCGTCTTTTAGGCGATTTAATTACCATCATATAGGGGATCATAAAAGTTTTATAGAATTCACCAAATGTACTGAGCTGTTGTTGATAAACTTCTTTAAAATCTTCCGGCCAAAAAGCAGCTTGTAAAGAATACAAATAATCCAATGTAAAAAGTTCAGCCTGTCGATCATGATATTGGTAAGCAAAATCGTGAATAGACTGTTCAGATTTTAAATGACCAAAATCTACTAAATATAAACCACCCCCAGATTTTAACACTCTGGCTATTTGTGAAAATGTACGCTCCAAAGTCTCAAGATCAGGAAGATGATGTAAAACTACCGTACTAATTATGGCATCAATACTTTGGTTGGCGAAAGAAGTTAATTGTGAAATATCTTCACGACGAAACTCCAGGTTATTTAATTTTTGCTCTTTGCTATGCGCCAAAGCCATCTCTAGCATTTTATCGGATAAATCTACACCGATAAAGTGAGTCTCTGGGTTTAATCGAGCAACCATGCAAAGCTGAGTTGCAGGGCCACATCCTAAATCAACAACAGTATCTCCAGGCTTTATGACATCACAAATCTGTGCACAATGGTATAAATAGACGGGTTGCATCACGCCATCTTCCCTACCAGCGCGAGTATAAGCTATAACTTTATCAAGGTCATCCATCACCAGATCTGGTTCTTTTTTCCGTTCTGCACTTCGTCGAGAGCAAAGTTCTCGGATAAAGACTTTAACTACAGTAGAACTGGGCATTTATGTATCTCCAAAAAAAAGGGCTATACCGTCAAGTATAACCCTTTTTTGTCATGCAAATAATTGTTAAATTATTTTGCAGTAAATTTACGCATTGCAGTAAAACCTAACAAGCTAAGACCCATAAGTGCTAAAGTACTTGGCTCAGGTACAGCAGTCGCATCTGCGGCTGTTAGAATACGCGCACTTAACTGATATGTCTTAGTTGCATCAAGATCGGCTGTATGTAAAGTAAAAGCATCAACAAAAGGTATGCCAGGACCAAAACCAAAAGCTCCGCCAATACCTGATCCTGGTGCATTAGCAGCTCCAGTTTGTGCAAAAGTACCGCCTAAGTTCGTTGATCCATTCGCACTGGTTCCATTATTTAGGATAAGATTTCCACCAAAAGCGTTACCATCTTCTACTAAACTAAAGATAACAGAAAAGCTAGCACTAGCTGTTGATGGTGCAGAATTTCCAATATCCAGAAATGCCTCTAAATAAGCAGTAATACCAAAATCTAAATCAATACTGCCACTAATACCTGTAAACTGAAATTTTGCTTCAAGACCATTATTACTAGCTGCACTTCCAGCACCTGAAGCCTCAATTGATACGTAGGAAGCATTTGATAAATTAGCACCAGTACCTACTGCTATTGCACCGGGGGTGCCCGCAGCAACTTGTGCACCACTAGCATCTTGAAAAAAACCAGAAGCTGGTGAGCCAGATTCTAATTGATCACCGATAGCAAAATTTCCTGTTGGAAAACCACCTGCAGATGAAATCACTGAAAAATCATTATCAGTATAAGTTGAAGCACCTACTTGACTAAAAAGATCACTACTGAAATTTGGCGCAGCAGCTGACGAATCATTTGCTAAAGAACCATTTATACCAGCAATAGTATCGGCACTACTCGAAAAAGTTAAGGAATTAAAGTCTGATGCATCCAGAATAGTTCCACCCTGTGACAAAGTAAAATTTTCCAGAACAACAACTGATGTTGCAAGTGCTCCTGCTTGAGCTGTACTAAAAGCAGCAACTCCCATTGATAAACCAACTGCTACAGCAGAACTTACTAAGGTTTTTTTAATATTCATAATATATCCTCTAAATAAATTAATAAAATCATCTTGAAACTCACTAAAACATAAAGCAACAACAATGCCATGTTTTAAAATTACTTACTTAACTGTTTTATTTCAAATACTTACATAAATAATAACAGACATCTGAGAATATATTATTTTTAGAAGTGTTAAATATCCTGACACAAATTTGCGGACTGGGTAAAAAACTGTCAAATTTTCCGACAGTTTGTATCAAAACAATAAAATACGTCATTAAGTTGTAAAATTTTCATTTCATTATTACGCTACATCGACCCTGATACTCTGTAATGCAATTGTATCTTACCCAACTAACTCCCGATGATCCTAATATAGTTAGAACAATCCATATAATTACAAAATTATTAAGAATTTATAAAACAAATACTTATATTTACCAGGTTTCCTAATTATTCGCACTAATCTTGCGTTCAGCCATGCTATAAATTTTAGTGAACACTGTAAAAAAACATTTCAAGCGAACAAATTTAAGATAGAAATGGTTAGATATTGTCAACTATGTGATTAATCAAACATCAATTATTCTGAGCACTTGAACGAGATCATGCCCCCAGCTAGGCCGAAAACAATTCTCTTCTTAAGTGAAAAACACATCTACAAATTCCTTAGTAGTATATTTCCTCATGAAAAATAGCTATTATGGAGACAGACCAGTCTTGGTGAAAGTAAGATCGGACTTGGATATTAGTAATAATTCATTTTGTCTTACAACAGAATTTTGGCTTTGATTCATCTCGCCATTCAACCGAATATTAATAAACTTAAATTATATTCGTGTGTACGGTTCAATAGATTGAGCTGAATCCTTAAGAGATACTCACTAGAAACTTTAATTTAACAAACTTTTTTAATTATTTTTTGTTACGCTACCCTGCTAACTTCAGGTAATTAAATCATTTATATATGGTATATGGAATGGAAAAGTCTACAACTAAAAAAATTCATGCAATATTGATTATCAGTATCGCTAGCATTGCTTCAGCTCAATATGCGCAAGCAGCTTTTTTTGACCTAGAGAATCAAAAAAAAGAGGGGGTCATTCAACAAAGATCACAATGGTATGAAGATATTTACGATACGACCAAAATGAACAGAAATCAGATTGCATACCAACATTTAGTAAAAGCAATCGCTTTTTTTAAGAAAAAAGATTTTGAAGCCGTTAAATCTTCACTGGATCTAGCTAGAAGTAATTTTGTAACTCAAGTCGAAAAATCGCCAAACATCTTTTCTTATAACGGTTTGATAAAAATAGCTTTATTAGAACAAAATTTTACTCAAGCAGAAAAATGGTTAAATGATGCTAGTGGCATCGGTCAAAAAAATACTGAAACGCGATATCTGCATGCAAAATTATTAATATTGCAAAATGACTTCTCTAAAGCCAAGACTCTGTTACAACAAGTAATAAAAGAAAATGATTCTTATAAACTAGCTTATAGTGCATTGGCTGAAATTTCTATCCGAGAAAAAGATAGTGATTTAGCTGAACAATATTATAAACGCTTGTTAGAGCTGGACAGCCAAATGCCGATCATTTACAGCAATCTGGCAAATTTATATGAATCAGAAGGTCGAACGGATGCAGCAATAGAAATTTTAGAACAAGGATTTGAGACCCTCAAAAATACTAATGATTATGGTAGATATATAGCAAAAGCATTGTCGGGTCTTTATGTTAAGCATAATAAACCCAAAAAAGCTTTACAAGTGGCAAGTTCTTTCTATGAAATATTTCCTGATGATAACAAAGCTTTAAGTTTATATATAGATGTGCTTCTAATTAACCAGATGCAAGCTCAAGCCGAAAAGCTTTTGGAAAAAAGAATTTCAAACAATAAGAATGATGATGATGCTCGACTGAAACTTATTATTTTACTGAGTAAAAACACCAGTAATAAAGGAAAGATTACAGATCATTTTGAAAAACTGATAGATAATCATAAAAGCAACCCATCTGCATATTTTGCCTTAACACGATACCTTATAAAAAATAAACATTTTTCAGATGCTTCTAAAATTATTGCAAAAATCAGGGATAACTTTCCCAAATCGAATTTTGCTGATTTACTCTCTGCAGATTTAAATCTAGAAAAGGGTGAGCTAAAGTTAGCTGGGGAAAATTATTTATCAGCATACCAGATAAGTAAGAATAATAATTTATTAGTAAAAACAATTCAAACTCTAATTGCTGCCAATCAAAAAGATCTAGCCATAAATTTCTTAACCACAGAAATAGAAAATAGTAACAAAAATGTAGCAAGACTTACACTGGCAGGCATTTATCTTGATGACAAAAACTTTGTAAAAGCTGAGCATCAATTTAGAACCGTATTAAAAAATAATCCAAATCATTTTATTGCTTTAAATGACTTAGCCTGGATGTTGAGCCAACAAAACAAGAATAAAGAAGCGCTACCTTTAGTAAAAAAAGCTTACTCAGTTGCACCGCATTCAGTCGAAGTTCTAGATACTTACATAAAAATCTTAAAAGAATTAGGCTTTAATAAAAAAGCAGCATTATTAACTCGTAATAAATTATAGGGTATAGTGCAATCAAGGATTAAAATAATATCCGAATCTTGACTTTCACTAAAGCATATAAATCGTTAAGTTTTTCTAGTCGTCCCTATTCTGAGCTGTAGAAACAGTGTACTATGCGCCTGTTTCTACGACCTCGGTATTCTCGCATTATTTTACTGGGACTCATCTCAAGAGAGCATCAAAAGTTAGAAACTGTTCCAAGGTAAATTCTTGCGTCGGTTTCGATCATTTGAAGAGAATAGACTCCTATTTTCTGTATATGATCAGGGAATCTTACTAAAAGTTGTTTTCTGTATCAGGTTCTCTATTCTTGATCAGCCTTGTAGGCCAATTTTTATAAATTCAACTATTCCTTGTAACTATTTTCTGCTGAAATACTATAGCTCATCTTGAGTAATAACACATTTTTTAAAATATTTCATTATTTTGCTTCTAGCTCAAATTTTAATATATAATATCATTTTCTAAAAACACCTCAAATCTCACATAATAATTTTTAGCATGAACACAGACCTTTTCACAGAATTTAATACATATTTCGAAATGGTACCTGCAATATCAGCTAAACTCAGACGTAAGGTTTATGAACTTCGTTATCAAATCTATTGCCTAGAAACAAAATTCGAAAATCCGTTTAATTTCCCTAATGAATTTGAATTTGACATGTATGATAGATATTCCGTACATGTTCTAGTTCGTCATCGTCATTCAAAAAAATATATTGCAACTTATCGACTTATATTACCCATTGTTTCAACTGCTACTAAAGAAAAAAAATTCCCTATTGAGTTATATTCAAATATTGAAAAAAAATTGCTGTTAAATAATATTTCACGCGCACACCTTGGTGAAATGTCTCGATTTTGCATTTCCAAATCCTTTAAGAAAAGAAAAAATCAGGATTCTTCTACCCTAACTGGTATTTCAAATGAATGGATGCAAAACATAACAAATTCAGAAGAAAGGCGAACCTATCCCCTCATTACAATTGCTTTGATGAGTTACTTAATAAAATCATGTCATGAAAATAATGTTCTATACTGTTTTGCAATTATGGAACCTGCTTTAATTCGTTTTTTCAAAATCCTTGGTGTAAATTTTAAACGAATTGGTTCAGAAGTAGATTACCACGGCATTAGAATCCCTTGTATCATCTCACTTAGGGAATCCTATGATGAGTTATTTAATAGCAACCATAACATCTGGAAATTACTAACTAACAACGGTGAATATGGTAGTAAAAATCTAAATAATTAATCGCTTATCGAAACAACTTCTTAAAATCATACCAAACTCACTAAGGACTCGCAATAAATATGCTACCAGGATTGGGATGGCGTTTTTGTTCGTCTTTAACTGTATAGAAATAAGTGCTTAACGAGCTACTTAACTATTTCTACACGGCTAAAAACGGGAAAAAAGTTCAGTAAAACGGGTAGTTTATTTATTGCAAGTTGCCTACTAAGCTCATAGATTATTTCTTGAGCCTCCACTCTACAACCAGCTTCTAAAAACCAAACCATTCATGCTTCAATACTATACTTGGCCAAAAGTGAATAAAGAGTAGGGCGAGAAATACCTAATAACTTAGCTGTTTTTGACATATTATCATCTGAATACGAGAGCGCTCTTTTGATTGCACTTGTCTCGGCAAGTTCACGTACTTTTTTTAGATTCAATGGAATCTCTTCATTTCCTGAAGATTCTATTTCTAAATCTGCTTCTGATAAATTTGAACCTTCAGTCAAAATAACTGCACGTTTGATCTTGTTTTCAAGTTGTCTTATATTACCTGGCCATTCATAGGCTTCTATTAATTCTGCTGCTTTTTTGGTAAATCCTTTGATTTTTTTATTATTTTCCTGGTTAAATTTTTTTAACAGACTTGTCGCAATAACTATCGCATCCCCTGTTCTTTCTCTTAACGGTGGAATATTGATAGATATTTCATTTATTCGATAATATAAATCTTCCCGAAACATTCCATCTTCGATTAATTTTTTTATATTCTGATGGGTTGCACAAATTATACGTACATCAACTGAAATTTCAGTATGCCCCCCCAGGCGTTCAATCATTCTTTCCTGGATAAAGCGTAATAATTTTGCTTGTAATGAAATAGGTAAATCACCAATTTCATCTAGAAAAAAGGTGCCTTCATTAGCATATTCAATTTTTCCTTTAGTTTGTTTTGTTGCGCCAGTAAAAGCACCTTTTTCGTAACCAAATAATTCACTTTCTAGCAAATTTTCTGGAATTGCCGCACAATTAACTGCAACAAAAGGTTTATCTGACCGATTACTTAAAGAATGAATGGCCTTAGCTAAAACTTCTTTTCCAGTCCCACTTTCTCCCAACAATAGGGTTGTGGCATTTGTAGGAGCAATTTTTTCAATCATGCGTGACATTTTTTGCATTTGTTCACTAGTTGCTATTATTCCTTTCAGGGGTTCTTTTGTATTTTTTTGTAATTTGATATTTTCCTTTTCTAACTGATCTAACTGAAAAGCCCTATCAATTATAAGATTAAGAACATCAATATCTACGGGTTTTTGGTAAAAATCATAAGCTCCCATGGCTATAGCTTTCACAGCATTTTCTCGATCATCATTTCCAGTTACGACTATTACTTTTGTACTGGGTGCTAACTGTAAAATCTCTTTCAAAGCTTTCAATCCTTCACTAGCATTAGTAGGGTCAGGAGGCAAACCTAAATCAAGCGTAACTACATTAGGCATAAATCGTCTTAAAGCTGTAATTGCTTCACTTCTTTCACCCACTATTATTGTTTGATATTGATCAAAACTCCATTTCAATTGTTTTTGAATGCCAGGATCATCTTCCACTATGAGTAATGCTTTTTTTTTGTCCATTTTCTTAGTAATTTTATTAATGATTTTCAGTATTTGTGAAAATTTCTCTCGGAACTTTCATGGTTACGAAATTCAAGTGGGCTTTCATTGTCAATATATTGATTTTTATAACTTATCCATATTTTACAGAAAACAAACAAAAACCATGCTCAAGGCAAAGTATTAGCTTCTGGTAAATTAATAGTAAAGGTTGTCCCCAGCCCTATCTTACTTTTTACAGTTATATGTCCTGATTGTTGTAAAATATATTCTTGCGCTTCATAGACACCAATCCCCATCCCTGCATTTCCCTTTGTAGTATCAAATGGTTTAAATAATCGCTGCTGAATAAATTTATCATCCATTCCGCATCCAGTATCAGAAATCATTATTACAACCTCATTATTATCTTTATAAACTTCTATTTCAACAGTGCCACTTTCTTCCGTAGCTTCTTGTGCATTCTGAACCAGATGCCCCAATATAGCAGTCATCTTTTCTTTTTCGCCAAGTACCCAGAAATCCGTTTCTATCGTAATTTTTAATCTCGGTTTATTTAAAGCTTGCTGTAATGCTACATCTTCTATGACTTTTTTTAGACTAATCCTTAACTGCTTTTTCGGCAAACCGCTCCCTTTTTTTAATTGTCCCAGGATCTGTTCTATTTTAACAACAACATTTTCCAAAGTTTCTATTGAATCATCAATAAACTCAGGATTTCTTTTATGTTTATGGGAATTTTTTACAATAAGTGCTATTTGTGCAACTAAATTTTTTAAATCATGCACTAAAAAAGCAGAAAACCTATTATAAGCCTCAAATTGTCTCGCCCGAATTAAGTCATCGCTTGCCTGGGCTAACGCTAATGCATTAGCTAGCTGCATACCCACTGTTTTCAATAAATCATGATCTTCCCAATCTATCTGTCTTGGCACCCTAGGTTGAGCCAGCACTACAAATGCTTCTAAAATATTTTGCTGGAATAATGGAATGATCAACCAAATGTCTTTCAATTCTGAATACCATACATCCAATCCAGCACCAGCATAAATATCTGGATCGTTAAAATACTCAACAAAATCAATCACCCATTGTTTTTCATTTATGAATTCAATTAATAATTCATTTTTTTTTACTAATAGCTGATGTTCCCCTAAATTGTTTTCAATACAAAGAAAAAAATCTCCCTGGTCATTTTTTACCCATAATCCACCACCGGAACTATCTACAATGTCAGCCATTGTGCGGATAATTAAATTGGATAGCTCATCAAATGTATTTATTTCAGCAATTTTTTTACTCAGTATTACCCATTCATCTCGATAATCATATCGGTGCTTGAATAAATGTTTTCCGAAATAAACTTTTGCTAATGCCCTGATTTTTCCAGATACAAAAAAAACCAGAAGAAAAATAATGGCTAAGAATATAAAACTGATTTGAGCAATAGTACCCCAGCTACCCCCATATTCTTTAATGAAATAACCTGCTAAAGACATTAACAGTAAATAGAATCCTGCACCTAATAATACCGTAGTATGGAAAATTACTTTATTGGAAACATTGATTTTTATTTGTTTCTGGCTTAAACGAGATAATGAAATCGCAAGGAATATAGCCGTTAATGCATTTACGAGTCCTCTTGCTTCCCATAAAGAAGTGTCAAGAATCTTAAATAATAATGATTTGCTATAAAGAATAAAGTCAATTGTAAATAATGCGGCCAGCCCTAAGCAGCAATATTTAATTGACCAGCGTTGTTCCTGAGTTGCATTTCTATATAATTGTTCAACCAGCATTAATCCAATAATAGAAAAACCAATATGAAAATAAAGACGTAAATCAAAGCCAATTAATTCTTGAAGTTGATAGCGCAAACCTGAATAACTTTCTATTATGGCAACACAAATTGTAAATAAAAAAAGAAAGGGGAATTTACTGGAATTTTGTAATAATAAATAAGGTTTATTAAATTGCTGTTTTGAAATCAACGTACTGAGAAGAAAAAACCACGCTAAATTACGGATTGATTCTAACGGAAGCGTTTCTTGTATATAAAACCTATCATTTTGTAAAACAACAAGAATATATACTCCCCAAACGATAGAAAAGAAAAGTGCAATGGCAGTGGGAAATGCTAAAGAATTTTTTCTGACTTGAACTAATACCAAGCAGAATAATATAAAAAAGGCTAATGTTGAAATTGCATAACTATAAAAAGCGAAATTTTCCAATCTATTTCTCCTTCGAGGCTTGGTTCCGTGTATATTGCAATTAATTATCCACCGCTATTGAGCCAGAGTTTAATTTCTTTTGTGTAGCATTAGACACATCGGCTCTACACAAGAATACACAAATTAGTACCTATCCTATTTCATGGGTTTTGCTGTAAATTCTATATAACCTAGCTATTATTGCTGATATTTTCTGAGCTATCTGCTTAATTTTTACGCGATCATTAAACATCGCAATCCCTCAAAAACGAGGAAAGGGGGTTATAAAGGATGCTCTGCATGCCATGAATCATGCGTCCAAACTTCAGTCGCTTAAAATATCTGGATTGGTGTGCAATATAATGTGATTTTTCCATTTAGCACTAATTCAGCCAAGAAAATCAGCTTAAAATAAGAAAAATTAGTGATGTCTAATCAAAAAAGCAGGAGCCTACTTGTTTTTCATGGAAGCAGGGATATTCTCAATTTCGGAATTCAGTTTAGATGCGAAAAGGCTTGAAATACGTTTATTCATAAACAGCTTTCTTTAAAAATCACCCCAAATCTTTTGCCAACCAAGGCCCCACTATCTGGCTTACAGCTAAAGGTAAACGCTTCCAGGCTGCTATAAAAATCTGATATTTTGGATTTAATGGGTTTATGTCAGGAATTTCTTTAGCATTGACTAAATAAAATTCATAATAAAGTGGTTTAGGTTCAAACCCCCAGTGTTTTTTAAACTTATACGACCCAGTTCCTTCTTTACTACGTCCATAATCAAAAATGGAAATACCCTTTTCAACAGCACGTCGCATAACCTCCCAATACATAAAATCATTACCTTGAACAGCACGAGCATTTTCTGTTCCTCCACCATAATAAGGTAATATCTCATTTTTAAAATAAAAACTCATTACACCACTAATCAGTAAACCCTTTTCATCTACGATAATTAAAATTTCGCAATCTTGTTTAAATACTTGCTTGAGGATTTTAAAATATTTTTTGGCAAACACGGGTGTTCCAAGATTTCTGACACTTTCTGAATAGGCTTGATAAAACCGATCAATTCCTTCATCAATTTCACTTTTAAGCCCTTTCTTAATGCCTTTTCTTATCATTGCCCGTTGTTTACGAGGAATAGCCAGCATATTTTTTTCTTCATCGGAATCCAATTCTTTCCGAAAGGTCACATAAAGTTCTTTATATGGCCTGTCTTCTGCCATTTGGGTTCTGTTTCTCATTTCCAAATGATCTACACCCAGTTCTTTTGCTAATTCACAGGCTTTTGTATCAAGCTCAGCATAAGATTCAGTATCATCAGCAATTATTCCACCGTAAACACAAAAAGCACAGGAACTTAAAGAATGTCCAAACAATAGACTTTTTATATGCACCAAGGGTAATATTCCAGTGACTTTACCGTTTTCTTCTGTATAGAAATAGTAAGTCTGATGCCCAAAAGTTTTTTCTATAACTTCTTTCCAGCCTGCCTTGTGAAAAAAAGTTGCCGAGGGATTGTTTTCAACATATTGATCCCATTTTTGTATCGTCGAATTTTCAAGAATTTTAATCATTTAAGCAATTTAATAATCTAGTTGTTATACAAATATTTTTCCAAAAACTTTGCCACTGTGATGTTATTTGATCAAAGTTATTGTTACGAAAAACGCCTAATACTAATGCTAATCCAGAAACACATTTTCCATAGTATTCCAGTTAAAGTCAGTTAGTAAATTACGAATGCGCTGTTCCATTTTACTTAAATTTAAATAATGTCTAAACCTGGTTTTCAGACTGATACCTGATTGCTGAGGCTGCTCAGGATCTATTTCCCAGGGATGGCAATAAAAAATTGCCGACTGATTGCTCTGATTAAGCTGCTTAAATGCCCATTTAGAAACAAAATAAGGATAAAACCTAAAAAATCCACCACCACCACAAGGCATATTTTTTTTCCCAAAGGGGATTGTCGATATGGGTATTTCCAGAAATTCAGAATTCTCAATTGGCTTATAACAAAAACGTGGCGCATCCGGTATGCCATATAAATCATGCTTTACCGGATATACACTTGAACTGTACTTAAATCCTTCATCAGCTAAAACATCATGCGCCCAAAGATTACTGGTATTAATAGAATAACTTGCAGCTCGATATCCGTTCACAGATACCCCAGCTAAATCTTCCAATATTTTTTTGCTCAGCTGAACATCCTTACGAAATTGTTCAGGGGTTTGTTCTGTCACTCTGATATGCTCATAACCATGACAAGCAAGTTCATGCCCCTCTTCAACAATCCTCTTAACCAATAAGGGATATCGCTCAGCTACCCAACCTAAGGTAAAAAAAGTTGATTTAGTCTGATGTTCGGCTAAAATATCCAGTATTTTGTTGGTGTTTTTTTCAACCCGGTGTTCTAAGCTATCCCAATCCTCTCTTTTTATAGTAGTTTCAAAGGCCGAAACCTGAAAATAATCTTCTACATCTACGCTCATAGCATTTGTAATTTTAGTTTGTTGCATTCGAGTTCCGGTTTTTTAAATTAGAAATAATTAGTCAGTTAACCTTTACAAAATTAATAACGGTTTATTTTCGATGACAAGGTTCTGAAAATGTCCAAAAATAAACTATGTTAAAGCGCTAGATAACTCTATGGTTTACTATTACTTCGCACAGTCACAGAATTTATCTAGGCTGACTATTCAAGCATTTCAGACTAAAGTCCGTTCTACAACAATCCTAACTGTTAGTCACACATTGGTGAAGTAGAAGGCCATCAAAAGACATGCAGCTATTCAGAAAAAACATCATTCATATCCAACTGAATTAATATAGCCTGTCTTAACAATGCCCACTCCTTATTAAGAATAACAGTTAAGTCCGCTAATTTTTTTCTAGTGATTCAATTCTCTGATCTGGCGTTAAAGCATAAGTATTCTGGAAATTTTCTATTTTTGCTACTTTAGGTAAATCATAATCCAGATTTGTTGTTGTTTTTATATCAACAGTAAGGGAATCAAAATCAGACTCAATCTCACTAATTACATGCTTGACCGTGCTTAGATTAATTTCTGAAAGCTCTTCTAGATAACCATATAAAAGAAGCCTGTCACAAAAAGTATTGATACGCCGAGGAATACCTCAAGTAAAACAATAAATTGCAGAAAACACATCATCAGTAAATTTCGGATTTTTATTCCAGCCAGCCTTAGAAAGCCTAAAAACAATATTCTCTTCTATTTCTTCTTCCTCAATGACTTTCAAATGATAAGTCGCTACGATACGTTGCCTCACTTGTTCCATGTTAGATGAATATAAAAGCTTCCCTAGTTCTTCCTGACCCACTAAAAAAATCTGAAGAATAACGTTGTTTTCCCATTCATAATTGGAAAGCATGCGTAGCTCTTCAATTGATTCTTTAGGCAGGTTCTGAGCTTCATCCACGACCAGTAGAACGCGCTTGCCTAACTTCGCATTTTCTATAAAAAAAGTTTCCAGACGTGATAATAAAATTGCTTTCTTATCGATATATTCATATGTTATTTTAAACGCAGTAGCCAGCATTCTTAAAGTGTCTTCAGCGCCCACTTGTGAACTGACCATTAAACCATAAATAATATTTGTATCTTCTTCAAGCGATTTAAATAACTCCTTTACTATCATCGTTTTGCCAGTCCCTGGAGCGCCGGTCACAACGACATACCCCTGACCTTGAACTAATCCATAGCGCAGATAGGCTTTCGCTCTTTTATGTCCAATACTATTAAAGAAAAAATCAATATTAGCATTGAGCTGAAAAGGGTTTTGAGTTAATTTATAAAAATTCTTATACATTTAAAATTGTAGCGTTAGACTTGCAGAAATTCTATTTTCGGTATAAGTATTAAGGTCATCATCTGAATTTTGATCCACATATCGATATATAATACTACCATTCAAACGTGAAAAAATATTTCTTGTAACAGCTACTGATAGATTAAAAAGTTGGTCAGAAAATGCACTTGCACCGTTAGACTCGGTTTGCTGCCAACTTGATGAAATTGTAAAATTCGTTCTTTTAAAATAATTCCAGTTCCAGCTCCCAGAAACCCCTGTTACTTCTTCTTCCGTTAAACTTTGTTCAAAATCTCTAATGGTTCTAAATATACTTGCCGAAACATTACTTCGCCCCGTTCGATAAGAAACAGAAAGATTGGCTGTCTTTACAACAAACACTTCATCAGTTAATGAAGGTAAGTTTTGATTAAAGCCAGGGCTCTGGTTTGTAACAACATTTGATTGAGGATTTCCAAATTGATCAACCAAAGTAAAAACCTGTTGATTTAACAATAATTGTTGCGTTGTTGTCGTATCCTCACTATAACTGAAAGACCAAACCGATCTTTTTGTCGAATAATCTAGTTGAGAATTCCAAACATCACCGGTATTAAGCCCTATATCTTTTTTTGTGTAAGTCGTTTTCCAACGTAAGCGTCTAAAGGGGGAAATTTCAACAGTAACAAAATAATTGTTGCCCAAGCCAACATCTAGTGCAAACCGATGACTAGGCTGCCAGCGTGCGCCAAAAGTATAGGCAATCCCATTGTTATTATTATTTGAATTACTAAGAAAAGAATTGCTACTTTGCTGTAAATTTGCAAAAAAAGTGAATTCACTACCAATTGCATATCTTATTTCTGCCAATGAACTCTGCGTATCAATATCAACTCCACCTTCATTACGTCGATTACTATTGTTAAACGATAATAGCCAGCTAACATAAGAAAAGTAACTACCACTTGTTAGATTAAAATTCTGAGTATAGGTGTTCGAATCTGATAAGCTACTATTTCCTCCATCCGTAGTTACTCTGTCATAGGACACTCTGAAATCACCATCGGCATAATTTTTGAAATGTGGTGTCCAACTAGGAGAGAGTCGAAAAGTTGATACATTAGTACTGTTATTTCCTCCTGAAACATTACTATTTGTAATTCTTCTATTGGAAACATTTTGTTGACTAATTGAGGAGCTAGAATCTATAAACAGTCTATTTTCAACTAGCGTATAGAGGGTGTTCATTTGCAATTGATTGTTTAAATCTATCCCAGAAGTTCCGCCAGCATTATACTGAGCTTGTAATTTATAATTAAAATCAAAGCTACTGATAGCTGAATTTCCATTGATTGACAACCCAGGACTGAGGTCAGTTGTCAGTGCACTTTCTTGATTGATGTTAGTGAGGTTGATATTATCAGTAAAAACTTCCTGTACGGTTAAACTAGGGCTTACTGTCCAATTAAAACTCCATACTGGGTCATGAATCAATAAAAAAATCATGTACAATGAATGAATACAAAATTTCTTTAAAAAATGAAAGTTCATTCTTCAATATTCCCCATATCCATAATGACCGATTTTACTACTCTCGTGAGATTTATTTAATAAGGCAAGAACCACATCCGAACAATTTTGTAATCTTTTAACCGATTCATTTACAAAACTTTTAGGTGTAGTATCTGCCGCTATTACCAGAACTACCTGTCCCATTTGACTGGCTAAGACTTCTGCTTGGGTTGTAACAAGTATTGGAGGTGTGTCAAAAATTACAATTCTATCAGAATACCGCGCACTTAACTCTCTAGACAAACCAATCATTCTATCACTGGCCAATAACTCTGTAGAAAATCTATGTGCTTTTCCAGCAGGAATAATGCGTAAACCTTTGAGTTCAGTCTGTAAAATAATATCTGAAAGTGGTATTGAATCACTTTCTAAATAATCAATTAAGCCAATTTTACTTTTTATACCTAATACCTTTGATACTGAAGGTTTTTTTACATCTGCATCAATCAATAAAACTTTTTTATCCATTTCTGCTGCAATACTGAAAGCCAGATTAATTGATGTAAATGTTTTTCCTTCTCCAGGAATGCTACTGGTAATTAAAATTAAATTTGAATTTTCAATATCCCTTTTTCTTGAGCCTAAAGCATTAGTTACTAAGGGTCTTTTAATAGATCTATATTCTTCAGCTATCTTATTATGAGAATCATCAACACGAATAAAGCCTTTTTGGTGCAAAAAATCCCAATTAAACCGAATAATATCTTTTTTACTAATGCTATTGTCTATTTCTGATGATTCATACTGCTGAGGTTTAACCTTGTTAACTACATTTTCAACGACTTTCTCAAGAATCATATTTTCTTGAAATGAACTTTCTTGATACGCAACATCTTGTTCCGCACTGTCTTGATACATATTGTTTTGATTTGAAATGTCGTGATCTTTATTGACTTGATTCTTAAAATCTGTATTTAGATCTATTTTTTCTTCACTAGACTGATTTTTTTTAGATTTTTCTAGCGCTTTTTCTAACATACTCATAATTATCGCCTATACATAGAAAATTCATTACTCAAACTAAAACATGCACGCTCCTAAAGAGTGAGGATTTAATTAAGTTCCAGAGGTTATTAAATCTTCACTCCTTAAGGTAATATATCAGTCAACATAACACCTACATAGCCAACCACCAAAACAATATTTGCAAATCCATAGAGGAGCATTTTCTTTTGATTACGTTTTAATTGATCCTCATTGATAACTTCAGTAATAACACCTAAAACAGGTAATTGCGTATCATCTCTGACTTGCTTTGCCCCACTGAAAGTGGGTCTAAGAATTATTTTAAGTAAGGCCAATGCAATACCAACAACAAACCCTGCAATTAAAACTACGGTATATAAAACCTTTCTTTTAGGAGAAGAGGGATTTAGTGGTAAGTTTGCCGGATCAATAATTTTAAATTTCAAGGTTGAAACCTGACTATCTAGTCTACTTGATAGTCTGGCTTTTTCTCTACGATCAATAAGTACTAAATAATTTTTTTTAATTGAAGCATAATCTCTATTTAAGTTCTGCATTTCCGTTTCTATTGCTAATCGAGAATTAAATTGTTCATCCTCTTTAATCATCCTTTTTTTATATGAGTTTACTCTAGAATTAATCGTAGCCATCTCTGTATCAACATCGTTTATACCCACTTTGATTGTTTGTACATAAGGGTTAGCCATTGCTTTTTCAGATGGAATAATAAATCCCTCAACATCCAAACTAACTAAGTTTTTTTCTGCTTCTTCCGCATTGATGGCGTCAATTATTTTTTGAATAGCGATGATCTTGGGATGTTTTTCTGTATATTTCAGTAACAGCAGGATTTTGTTATCCTCTAGCAATGCTAAGCGACTATTACCAATAGAATTGGTATTTGTATCAAAAACTTCTGTTAGACCCCATTCATCCCCTGAATTTAAGGCTTCACTCAATTGTATTTTTAGTACTTTCTTTTTTGAACGTAACTCTGACAACTTCAACTCTGCAGTTTCTAAATTTCTGCGCAGCATCTGAATCGCGCCAATCTGACCCGCTCCAGGATCGCCAGGAAGCAAACCTATATTTTCTCTTTTAAAATTTTCTTTCGCTCTTTCCGCATTCCTTAACCTTTGTTCGTACTCTTTAATTTCAACATCAAGAAACCTTTGGGCAGAATCCACATCATTTAAACTTGATTTTTGAGTTTGTTCTGAAAAAACCGTCAAAACTGATTGAACTATAGTTTTAGCCTCCAAAGGGCTATCTGAACTTGATATAATTTGAAAAATTTCATCTCTTTTCCCTCCATTTATTTGAACCTGATCTTTTAAATCCTTTACGATACTGTTTATCTGATTTTCAGTCCCTGTTACGTCTATCCCTGCCAACTCAGCTACTTTAATCATGTTAAATTGGGTGAACATAAGTTTTTTCATGATCATAATCAAACCTTTAACATCAGTCTGTACTGCCATCCCTTTTAATAAAGGTCTGAGCATTGTTCGAGTGTCCACATGCACACGTGCCGATGATTCATAAACATCTGGCATTTTATGAACATAAGCCCAGCCAGCACTACATACAACCCATGCGACAATGGTAATAATCCATTTGTTACGAATAACACCCTTTACTAAAAATAGTATTTCAGAAAACTGATCCTGCATTTTTTATAGCCTTTTGAATCAATAAAATAATGAATATTCAATCTTTAGGAAATAGAGACTTGACAACAAAACCCCCATTTTACTTTCCTTTTAGTTTGACTTCTCTACTGCAACTTCCTTTATATAGCATACATAAGTATCTACTGTTAACTACCCAAGCATAATTAATTTAACTAAATTTTACGCAGGATTTTTTCATCTTCAACTAACACCTGGATGTGTGTAGATAAAGTAATGCAGGAACAATTAATTACCGAGTCGCATAGCAAGATCCGCAACTATCTATGCACCGCAGAAGATAAAAAAAAGACAAGCAATATGTTAAAGTAATATTGCTTGGGTACTTAGGCAGGTCGCAATAAATACTACTTTTTTACAAGAACATGATGCCCTTCGGGTAAATAATTAAAATTGAATGCATTCTTTTAAAACATTGTTTTTCCGAAACATTTAAATTTCAACCAACAACCACATAGACTGTATTCTGAGTTGGCATATCAAGCAAAATGCGATTACTTTACCAAACACTTTTACATCAATTAGTTGTATTGTTGAGTTAGGTTTTAGCACGGGGTGCTAAAACCTAACTCAACAACCTAAAACTTTAAAAAATTGTTCATTGAATTTGTAAGTACCCAAGTATAATTAATTTAACTAAATTTTTACGCAGAATTTTTTTTCATATTCAGTGTTGTATAAATAGGCGCATAGTGAGCTACGCAACTATTTATGCAACGCTGAAAATGGGAAAAAAGACAAGTAAAATGTTAAATTAATTATGCTTGGGTACATATCTATTGCTGTAACAGTGAAAAACAGTTTCTAGTATAGAATTCTTTGCTAAAAACAAATTATTATTAGCAAAAACTGCGTCACTGTATACATGCAAATTATAACAGCGTTATAAGTCGTATTTTGTCATCATAAAAAATCAATTATTATAAAACTACAAAACTATTGAGAATGCCCAATCAATCACAGAAATTTTATTTTTTAGGTGTTTTAATCGCGTAGGTTCAACCAACAACAAAAGAGTATAAGAATTAAAGCCCAAAAAATGTAGAGTATAGCACCTGAATGAAAATCTAACACTTAGAGAGGATTAATTAGAAGTGGAGATTTAATAAGTTCCGGAAGTTTGGCGAAGAATTTTGATGGTACAGCCGTGCTAATAAAATGGGCGCACAAGCTACGCTAATATTTTATTAGTGCTTCTGAGGAGTCAAAAGGCAAGTCAAAATTTGGAAGTTATTAAATCTTCACTCCTTAGGAACGAGGATTCAATAATATACGAATTTTGACTTGTCTTTTTGTCCGTCTTCTGCGTTGTAGCAACAGTTGCGTAGCTTGCTATGCGCCTGTTGCTACGCCTTGAAGACGAACAAAAATCCTGCGTCAAACTTTCGCATATTATTAAATCCTCGTTCCTTAGTTTCAATCAGTTTATCCTATAAATGTGTTTCAAAGAAAACAAAAGAAGTTAATACTAAAAGAAATATATTCATTACGCCATAACAAAGTAATATCAACCCTACACAACTCAATACTTTAATTATAGCTATTTTGTTTATATCTACCGAAAAACTTACATATACTTCACAGAGCCACGGTTGCGGATTTCTAGCGGTCGGTTTTTGCCGATAGACTGGGTTGCTGAAACAATTGCAAGCCTACTATCGACTATTTCAATGACTATAAATCTTACAACTGTAACCAAACAAAGTAGATTTCGTGCTCTTTTATAAGCTTTTTCTAAACCTAAAGTGATTTGACGGACTCAACCACTATGGACTGAAAGTCCATAGGTTGTTTTAAAACGACTGAAAGCCGTTCCCGTATTTACTTATTCGCAACTATTCAAATACTATAAATTTCAACTTTAA
>CAYNRB010000035.1:0-20104 GCA_964399475.1 uncultured Methylomarinum sp. | reverse complement strand
TGATAATATTTTTCTCAAATTACTCCTAGATCACAAAAAAATATGAGTAGCAGCTAAAGCCCTGCACTGAAAGTGCATAGTTTTAAACTAGCGATATGAGACAATAAATAAGCCCTTACCATCATTTAAGCGGTAAGGTTTGTTTTGAGGCTGACAGGCTTTATAGTCAGGTCTGATTTTATAAGGTCTCTAGCCACAATATGTAGCCACTTTTTATATAACTTGAACCTATTCTAGCAGTTGCTACGATTGTGGCTACACTTTTTACCGGATTGTGGTGCATTTCCTCGGAATTCTACGGACATAAAAAAACCCTTAAAGCCATAAGCTAAAAGGGTTTTAGGTCTTTCTCGGACTGCTCCGAATTGTTCTGTGGTACCGAGGGTCGGAATCGAACCGACACTTCCGAAGAAATTGGATTTTGAATCCAACGCGTCTACCAGTTTCGCCACCCCGGCACTAGGCCTTTATTATAAGCAATTTCCAGAGTTGATGCACCGACTATTTACGCTATGCTTCCAAAACAACAGCAGCTTTCAATTTTTTCATTGCGTTTTTTTCTATTTGCCTAATACGTTCTGCTGAAACGCTGTATTTAGCAGCTAGCTCATGTAGCGTTGCTTTTTTCTCAGATAACCAGCGACTATTTAATATATCCTGACTGCGTTCGTCTAATTCAGCCAATGCGTTGGCTAATAAACTTTCTTTATGACCTTTCCAGTCTAGATTTTCCAATAATAAAGCGGGATCTGCTTCATGTTGTTCTAGATAACTGACCGGAGCTGAAAAAATTTCATCAGAAGAATCATCATGAGGCAAATCAAATGCCATGTCGCGACCATCCAGTCGTTCTTCCATTTCGTAAACTGTTTTTAGGTCTACATTGAGGTTTTCTGCTATTGCTTCGGCATCATCTTTTGAGAGCCAGCCCAAGCCTTTTTTTGATTTTCTTAAATTAAAGAATAATTTTCTCTGTGCTTTGGTGGTAGCAACTTTAACAATACGCCAGTTTTTGATAACGTATTCATGAATTTCGGCTCTAATCCAATGCACGGCGAATGAGACCAAGCGCACACCCACTTCTGGATTAAACCGTTTGACAGCTTTCATCAAACCGACATTACCTTCTTGCATTACATCTGCTAACGGTAAGCCATAACCGCTATAACCGCGAGCAACGTGAGCAACGAAGCGAAGATTTGACATGACTAGTTTACGTGCAGATTCAATATCACCATGATCTCTGTAACGAACGGCTAGTTCGCGTTCCTCTTCAGGTGTTAATTTAGGTATTTGACTAACTGTATTTAGATACGAATCAAATGAACCGACGGTTAGACTAGTTGGCAAAGCCAATATATTACTCATAAAAGCCTCTTTTAATAAGGAGTTATAATTTTAGCACTCAAACGGTAAGAGTGCTAATAAATTTATAAGTTCAACATTAAAAAGCCTGTAGTTTTGCTTATATTTGTTGTTTTTATTCCGGTTGTATTTTTTTTAACTGGGATCGCAGTACTATCCAGGATCCTATTACGCCTAGGCATGATGCAATCACTAACAAATAAAATGTTGCTGAGAAACTTAAATAAATAAGTTCAAAAGTTCCATTATAAAGAATGGATAACTGTTTTATAGGGGTCTTCAATACCAGCAACATTATTGAGACCAATATCCAGGCAATAAGCCCAGAGAATAAACCTAACCAAAACCCTGTGTAGAGAAAAGGTCTCTGGATAAATGAGTCAGTTGCTCCGACCAATTTTGAAACCAGGACTTCATCTGATCTATTCTGTAATTCTAATCTAATAGTATTTCCGGTAATAAATAAAACCGCAAAGCCTAATAATAGACTGAGCAAAAACACACTCCGCTGTATGATAAGCATCATTGATTGCAAGCGCTTAACCCATTGCATATCCATTTGTGCATAATCGACCTGAGGGTATTTATTAAACTTAGCCATTAAGTTTTCAATAGCATGCAAATCATCCAGCGAATTTTTTGGTAATACTTGTATAACCGCAGGTAAGGGATTGCTATCCAAGGCATTCAAGGCATCGCCAAATCCGCTATAGACCTTGAACTCTTGCAATGCTTTATCTTTTGAAATAAATTCGACATTTTCTAAATTATTATTCTGTCTTATTTTTTTTGCCAATCTCTGACCGACTTTATTATTGACATTCGATTTTAAATACAATGATATTTGATTGGTCGCTTCAATATTACCGGTTAATTGCTGTAAATTCACCACTAGCAAATAAAACCCAGAAGCTAATGAAATCGCTATCGACATGACGATAATCGTCAACGATGAATTGAATGGGTTTCTGACCAGACGACCTAAACTCGAAAAAAGAGCATGCGCATGAATATGTAAATAAGCCAGTAAAAAATCAGCCAAGTTAAAACTATTCTGCTTTTTATTAGAATAAGATTTTTTTTTCATCATTAGCTATTAATTAGCCGACCATGATCCAGCTCTATCACTCTGCGATTTAACTGGCTTAATAAATCAATGTCGTGACTGGCAATCAAAACTGTCACGCCAACTTGCTGGAATTGTTCAAATAAATGCATCACTTCTGCTGATAACTCTGGATCTAAATTTCCTGTAGGTTCATCTGCTAAAATTAAATGTGGTTTATTGACAACGGCTCTTGCAATCCCTACCCGCTGTTGCTCACCGCCTGATAAGGTCATAGGATATTTCTTGCCTTTTCCTAACAAGCCTACCTTATCCAACGCAGCTCTGACTCTTTTTGCAATTTCTTGATGTGTAAAGCCGGAAATAACTAAAGGCAAAGCGACATTATCAAAAATCGTCCTGTCGTTTAACAATTTATTATCCTGGAAGATCAAGCCTAATTTTCTGCGTATGAAAGGTATTTTATTTTCTTTGACCTTATTTAAATTTTGACCATCTAGTAAAATATGACCACGGGAACATAACTCCATCATGGCTATTAATTTTAATAAAGTGCTTTTTCCAGCACCTGAATGTCCGGTTAAAAAAGCCATTTCACCGGGCTTCAAATGAAAACTGACATCCTGTAATGCATCGCCTGCATCAGGGTATCGTTTACTGACATGGTCAAATATTAGCATTCGATTATTCTTTTACAAATAAAGCATCTACAAAAGCCTGATTATCAAAATCCTGTAAATCATCAATCCCTTCACCCACTCCTATAAAACGTATGGGAAGACCAAATTCCCTGGCCAATGCAAACATCACCCCGCCTTTTGCAGTACCATCAAGCTTGGTAACTGCTAAGCCGGTTAATTCAACAAATTCGTTAAATGTTTTTGTTTGTGACAAGGCATTTTGTCCCGTTCCGGCATCAAGTACCAGTAATACTTCATGAGGTGCTGATTCATCAAGCTTACTCATAATTCGCTTTATTTTTTTCAATTCATCCATCAGATTGGATTTGGTATGTAATCGACCCGCTGTATCAGCGATTAATACATCAATTCCTTTGGCTTGAGCAGATTGAACGGCATCAAAAATTACTGATGCGGAATCAGCACCTGTATGCTGTGCTACCACCTGGATATTATTTCGTTGTCCCCAGACTTCCAATTGTTCCACAGCTGCTGCCCTAAATGTATCTCCAGCCGCTAACATGACACTATGCCCTTGCACTTGTAAACGTTTTGCCAGCTTGCCTATGGTGGTGGTTTTTCCTACGCCATTAATACCGACCACCAGAATAACAAAAGGTGACTCTTGTTCTGGAATTTTCAGCACACTACAACAGGGTTGCAATATTTCCATTAGAATTTGTTTTAATTTTGCTTCCAGTGCTACCCCATCATTTAACTGATGTTTTTCGAGACTCTCTGTTAATTGGGAAATAATATCAGTCGTTACCTCTACACCTAAATCAGCCATAATCAAACTGGCTTCAATTTGCTCCAACAAATCTGCATTGATTTCTTTTTGGCCGATAGGAATACTGGCGAGAACGCCACTGAGTCCTGTTCGAGTTTTTTGTAATTGCGTTTTAAGCCGTAAATATAAAGATTCTGCAGTTGGCTCGGTATAAACCTCTTCAATTCCCAGACTAATCTCGGCAACTGTATCTGTGACAGAACGCTGATCTTCTTGCGCTAAATCTTCTACAAAGGCATATTTACTGTAAAAACTGATAGCTATTAATGGCAACATTAATAATGCAGCCAAAACATTATGCGCGTTTGAAAACACTGTCGGCATTTGAAGATTGGTTCCAACAATACCGATAATCAGTTGAATCAATAACAAAACACTTAAAAAAATGCCCGATCTACGGACTAATTTTGGGCGATATCCAACCGTTGCTTTTAACATGACCCAGGTCAGTATTACAAAACAGACGATTGCTCCCACTCTATGCGACCAGTTTGCCGCAACTTTGCCATCATATGAAAGTAATCCTGCATAACCTTTGCCCGAATTTGAAAACAAATCAAATGCGCCAATATAGTCAACTAAGGGCATCCAAAGCCCATTACATTGGGGAAAGCCTGTACAGGCAAGTGCCGCTGCATTGGTACTAACCCAGTTGCCGAGGAAAACCTGTACAAACAAAATCAACATTGCAAAACGGGCTAATTTTTTAGGCCCTTCAGACTGTTGATGAAGAGTGTAGCCTGCTGAATGTGTTCTGAGATAAACCCAGAATAATAACCAGAAACCTAAAAATCCAAGCAAAAGATTGCCAACCAATATGATCGGTAAAGTTTTAGGCGATAATACCCAGACCCCTAAAGCTGTTTGTGAACAGAACAAGAGTAGTAAAATAATGTTTGCAGAAACAACTGCCCATCGGGCTTGTTGTCGAAAAAATGCAAACAGAGTCAAAAATACTAGTGAAATGCCTAACAGGGCTGAGGCATATCGATGCATCATTACCTTTTTGGCATTGACTATATGAATGTTCTCAGAAGGAAACAGTGATTTGGCTTTATCAAGAAAATCAGCATTACTACTCACTATTGCCTGTCCATAGCAACCAGGCCAATCAGGACAACCTTGAACAGCATTTGAAAAACGCAAAGAGGAGCCTAATATAATGACGATTAGTGCGACTATTAAAGTAAATAATGTAACTTTTCTAAACATTTAACTTAACCAATTTGTGAAATTCGTAATAATTTCTTCAGATCTTTTTTAACTTGATAGGGGTCAAACTCTGGCTCATACTGCATCATCAAGTTACCTAAGGGATCCATTAAAAAAAGCATACCATCAGGCACTTCTGCTTTTCTTATGTTTTTTAGCTTTTCTAGCAAAGAGGTTGCTGGTTTTGATCTTAATAAACGAAGATCATCTTTCCACCACTGCAAAGCCAAATCAGAATTAACTTCAGTGAAGAGCAGAACAACTCTTCGGATTCGCGTGAGTTCCTTATTCATCATTAATCTTAATTGCTTGGTTTTATGGATTGCTTCTGAACATATTTTATTGCAATCGGAACTTGGAATGACATTGATCAACACCCAGCGTCCTGGTAATTCCTTCATGTTTTTTAATGAAAAATCATCGAAACCAACGAATTCACTGATTTCTGTGGTAACAGGAGGGGTAATAAGCTCACCATTATTAGTGCCTTTATTATTCCAGCTAATATTGGCGGCCAAATACCAGGCCAGAATAAAAGGAATCAAGGTCATAGCAAAGATAATGATAATTAAGCGATTGTTTTTTTTATGTAGTTCGTTCATCAGTGATTCTATTGAACCAGAAAAATAAAAGGGTTAATGTCAATGCCAATCCAAACCATTGCATGGCGTAAGCAATATGCTTTTCTGTTGGCATGATAGCGTTTTGTGTCCATTCTCGGTAATATCCTTCATCCATATCAGAATCTAATTCTACCTGAAAAGAATGCAATGCATATCCTAGCTTATTAGATAAAATATTGATATCCACTACTTGTACAACCGATGGCCAACCTTGTGTGGGGATTTCAGCATTCGCCAGCACAATTCCAACTGATGGAAAATTATTTATTCTGCCTGAAAGTGTTTGCTTTAAAGTTGATATAGATATATTAGGTAAAATACGGCGATCTTTATTGAGCAGAACCCAGCCTCTATTGATCAATACTGCTTGTTCTGTTCCTTCAATTTTAAAGGGAGTCATGACAAAGTAACCTACTTTTCCATTTTGGATTTGATTGTCGATCAAGTACTGATGTTCTTGATCATACTGACCGGTTATTTCAACCTTCTTAAATCGCAAATCTTCAGGAGAAACATCTAAAACAGTTGTTAGTTTAATTGTTGGCTGGTCGGCTGATTGTTGCTGTTTATCTAAAAATAAACTTTTCTGATCCGCTCGATCCATTTGCCAAAAACCTAAAGAAATCAGTAGAATTAAAAAGAATAAATAGATAAAAAATGAAAGAGGATTAAAATTAACCATTATTCCGAAAAAATTTATTTTCATTTTAAATAACTATCTATTGGCATAAAGGTGTTAATAATGGAAAATAATGTTTTTTATACATTGATTACCGACATGACTATAAAACTTATTTTTATTATTATCTTTATCTTCATTATTTTAAGTATGGTTTTTGCCCTGTTTCACTTGGTTAAAAACAAAGATCCTGAGCAATCTGGAAAAACTGTAAAAGCACTTACTATTAGAATAGGTCTTTCATTGCTCTTATTTATCATGCTTTTTGTGGTCTATTCAATGGGGTTAATAAAACCCGAAGGTATAGGTGCCAGAATACATATGCAAAATCAAACCAGTATCAGATCACCTACTCAGTGAATAGAAAGGCTTTGTGGATTGAACATGCTTTTCTGAATTAATCTCTCATTAATAAGATGGCAAAAAAAAAGCGTAGTCACACTGACTACGCTTTTTGACGTTAATTTAACTACATGATATAAACAAAGATAAATAATCCCAGCCATACAATATCAACAAAATGCCAATACCAAGCTGCACCTTCGAATGCAAAATGATTTTCAGGTGTAAAGTGTCCTCTCCAACTTCTAAAAAGAATCACAGATAAAATGATCGCTCCCACGCAAACGTGAAAACCATGAAATCCTGTTAACATAAAGAAGGTAGATCCGTAAATACCGGAACCTAAAGTCAATCCCATTTCCGTGTATGCATCATGATATTCAATTGCCTGAAAAGCCACGAATAAAAAACCTAAAGAGACAGTAGCTATCAGACCTTTGATTAATTGATCTCTGTTTTTAGCGATCAAACCATGGTGAGCCCACGTACAAGTAACCCCACTACTTAATAACAAAACGGTATTGATAAAGGGAAGGCCGAAAGCGCCCATTTCTTCATAGTCACCACCAACATTACCCGGCCCGTTCGTTGGCCATATTGATTCAAACCCAGGCCATAATATATCCGATGAACGCCCAGGGCCTTCACCTATTCCAGCCAACCAATCTACAGATAAATTACGCGTATACCATAAGGTACCAAAAAATACGGCAAAAAACATTACCTCAGAAAAGATAAACCACATCATTCCCAATCGATATGAAATTCCAACTTCTCGGTTATACATTCCCGATTCACTTTCATCTGATTGTAATGTGAACCAACCTGCCAACATGACGATAAAAATCACTAACCCCATTATCATCATGGTAGAGCCGATAGAACTACCATTAAGATAATTGGCAAAACCAGCCAGCATAATTAATAAACCGACTGTACCTACTACTGGCCAGATAGCTTTGTGAGGAATGTAATAAGATTCATTTGTAGTCATTCGCTACCCCTTAGTTATATTTTACTGTTGCTTAGTATTATCAAAAAAAGTGTATGCAAGCGTGATCGTTTTATACTTGGCAGGTATTTTTGGATCTATCACAAATCTAACTGGCATGGTTATTCTTTGATTCGGTTCAAAAACTTGTTCTATGAAACAAAAACATTCTGTTTTTTTTAAATATTCAGCCACAACACCGGGAGTTACACTAGGTATTGCTCTAGCAATCAATCTTTTATTAGTTTTATTCTCTGCATAAAAGTTAACCGTATAATACTTTCCAGGGTGAACTTTGATTTTAGTCGTTTCACCATGAAACAACATCGGTGCTGATTCGTTTAAAGACGTGACAAATTCCAGTGATATTTCTCTATGAGTATCAACTTCATATTTTACCTCAATAAAGGCTTGATCATCTGTTTTTCCATTAAGACCAGTAATATCACAAAAGACATCATAAATAGGCACTAAAGCAAAACCAAAACCAAACATACCTAACACTATAAACAACAATTTTCGAACTAGTTTTGAATTTTTTAAACTTAAATCAAGTGTTTCTTTCGCAACCATTATGTAGAAGCCTTGATCACTGCGAGTACATATATGGCAACAGAAATAGCAATTAAAATCGTTGCTAATAAATAATTTTTTGTTTTAAGTTTCATTTTAGTTATTAACAATATCTTTGTGCTTTTTAAAGGGTTTAATTCACACGGTTTCGGATTTCTTTCAATCTGGATTTTCTGATGGAACTTCGTCAGGTGGAGTTAAGAATGTATGATAGGGTACGGGTGAAGGCAATGTCCATTCCAGACTATGTTTGCTAGCACCTTCCCAAACTTCATCTGATACTTCTTCACCGGTTCCTCCTTTAATGGTTCTATACACAATATAAACAAATATTAATTGGCTAAAACCGTAAATAAAAGCCCCAATACTAGATATCATATTCCAATCAGAAAATTGTAATGCATAATCAGGTATACGACGTGGCATACCCGCCAAGCCTAAAAAGTGTTGAGGAAAGAAAAGAATGTTTACTGAAACAGCAGAAAGCCAGAAATGCATTCTGGCAAGTCTTTCATCGTACATGTTACCTGTCCACTTAGGTAACCAGAAGTATACTGCCGCCATTAATATAAAAACAGACGAAGGGACTAAAACATAATGGAAGTGCGCAACAATGAAATAAGTATCATGGTATTGAAAATCTACAGGCGCAAGAGCCATCATTAAACCGGTAAAGCCCCCCACCGTAAAAAGCACAACAAAAGCAATAGAAAACAACATCGGTGTTTCAAAGGTCATAGAGCCTTTCCACATGGTTGCCGTCCAGTTAAACACTTTTACTGCTGTTGGAATAGCAATTAACATGGTGGCATACATGAAATATAGCTCACCTTCTATAGGCATACCTACACTAAACATATGATGCGCCCAAACAATAAAGGAAAGAAAAGCGATTGAAGCTGTTGCATAAACCATTGATGCATATCCAAATAATGGTTTACGGGCAAACACGGGAATAATTGTTGAGGCGACACCAAAAGTGGGTAGAATCAAAATGTAAACTTCTGGATGCCCAAAAAACCAGAAAATATGTTGATAAAGCACGGGGTCTCCGCCACCTGCTGCATCAAAGAAACTGGTGCCGAAAAAGCGATCGGTTAATAACATGGTTACCGCACCAGCAAAAACTGGCATAACCGCTATTAGCAAGTAGGCAGTAATTAACCAAGTCCAAACAAACAACGGCATTTTCATTAATGACATTGCTGGAGCACGCATGTTAAAAATGGTTACAATAATATTTATTGCACCCATAATGGATGAAATGCCTAATAAATGAATAGAAAAAATCGCGAAAGGCAGTGCATTACCTGTTTGTAATACGAGTGGTGGATATAATGTCCAGCCAGCAGCGGGGGCTCCCCCTTCCATAAACAAGGTACTGGTTAATAACAACATGCCCGCAACCAACATCCAGAAACTCATATTATTCATACGAGGCAAAGCCATATCGGGTGCACCGATCATCATTGGGATCATCCAGTTGGCTAATCCGACGAAAGCAGGCATGACGGCACCAAATATCATGAATAAGGCATGCAATGTAGTCATGGAATTAAAGAACTGAGGTTCAACAAACTGAATACCCGGTTCAAAAAGCTCGGCACGAATAATCAGTGCCATGACGCCTCCAGCCAAAAACATGATTAAGGCAAAGACTAAATATAATGTGCCTATATCTTTGTGATTGGTAGTAATTATCCATCTTAAAACGCCCTTAGCAGGACCGTGATCGTGATGATCGTCATGTTCAGCTGTCACTGCAGACATACTAATACCCCTTTAAAAATTTAGAAAAGATTAAATTCAACTGTTTACTTGTCTTTGTCATTTTCATGACTCCTCTTTAGGAAGCATGGACTTGATATCGGAAGGTTGAATAGAATCACCTACAGAATTACCTAAACCATTTCTGATGAACGTGACAGCTGATGCAAAATCGACAGGATTCAACATTTGCGCAAAGGAAGGCATCATTCCTTTTCCGCTCATCATGAGTTCTATTTGTTTATTGATATCACCTTGTACTATTTTACTTCCGCTAATTGCTGGAAAGGTGCCGGGAATCCCTTCTCCATTATCCATATGACAAGACGCACAGTTTTGTTCATAGACTATTTGTCCCTGAGCAATAAGTTCATCAGACGACCAGTTTTTATCGACTGAATTATCCGTTGCAATGGCTATTGCTTTTTGCTCTTCAACCCAAGCCCTATAGTCTTCTTTTTCTTTGACAATCAAAACAATGGGCATATAAGCATGGTCTCTACCGCATAATTCGGCACATTGCCCACGGTAAGTACCTGGTTTTTCAACTAAAGTCCAAGCTTCATTAATAAATCCAGGTACGGTATCTTTTTTCCAGCCTAAATCAGGAACCCACCAAGAATGAATAACATCCGCAGCGGTAAATAAAAACCGGATTTTTGTATTAACTGGTATGACCACGGGATTATCTACATTCAACAAGTAATGAGGAACCGTACTTGGGTCGATACCTGAGCCTTTTTGACGCGCTTTGTTGCTTTCTGCATCTAAACTACTGAAAAAATGAATGCCTTCATCTAAATATTCGTATTCCCATTTCCATTGCCAACCAGTCACTTTAATAGACATTTCAGCACCGCTACTATCATCCATATTTATCATCACCTGAGTGGCTGGAACCGCCATAGCCACTAAGATTATGGTTGGAATAATTGTCCAGATAAACTCTACCGTTGCATTTTCATGGAATTGCTCCGCTTTATGCCCCATTGATTTGCGGTGAAAATAAATCGAATAAAACATAACGCTAAACACTATAAGACCTACGACAACACAAATCCATAATGCCATCATATGCAAATCGTAGATATCATTGCTAAGCCCTGTAACCCCTTTCATCAGATTGAGTGTATAGTCTGCATGAGCAGAACCTATGCCTAATATGATCAAAGTTAGAGCGGTGAGCAGTTTTTTTGTTTTATTCACGGAGCAGCCTCCCGTTTAGATTATTGTTAATGATATTTCTTTGTCTTGTAATCATTCTGCCTCTTCCAAAGGGCATAAAATTGCACTTAATCTGACAATTCTAACCCATGATCCCTATCTATTCCAGAGAATGTAGAAAAGTTTTTCAATCCTGACACTGTTTGTTGATTACTTCAGGAAGAAGACTGGTGAAATTTAATGGCTAATAAGGTAAGACGATTCGTTTTTCAAAAGTTAAAAACAATCCCAAGGTTGTTTCAAAATTTTGGGGCGCAAAGAGTAATCTTGAAAAGCCCACTAAACACTAAATACTGGCTTGTTTTTTCTTTGAGGCCTAATTGATTACATTTTCTTATGTTTTCCAGTACAGCCGATGATTTCTGACTAGAATATTGGAGTAATCATCGACAGGATCTTAATAGTGTTAAAAAAATATCATTGTTCCACGCTCTGCCTAGAAACTTCTATTTAGACACTCCTGCGTCACGGACTTAAATACAGAAAATCTTCAAATTTTACAATTCAATTCTGAGTATAGCAATGATAGGATATTAATTCTTTTTGCATCTTTAATTTTCTGATTCCTTTTGTATTAATTTGGATATTTTATTTTCATGATTTTATTTGATGTTCTTGACACTGTACCATCCGAGTATGTGTTACCACGGGAAACGTGGGAGCAATAAAAAAATATTAACGTGTGTGTATAATTATTTTCATGTGTTAGAATCCATTGTTTTTAATCTAAATTTTTTATAAAAATGCTGGGAGCAAAATTATGAAATGCCTATATTATCTCGCATCCTCTATAGAGAGCACCCGTGAAGTTTCTGATGATATACAAGCAGTTGGCATAAATCACTGGTTTTTACATGTTATCAGCAAAGATACTGCGGGTGTAAAGAAGCACCAGATGCATTCTGGAAATTGTATCGAACAACTTGATATTATGCGTGACGGTATTATCGGTGCTTTTATCGGATTGGTCTTAGGGCTTATTATTGTTTCAGTTATTACTTATAAGGGATACTTCCCGCCTGAGGTTCCCACGATAACTTACTATTTCATTATCGGCATTTTAATCCTATTTTGTTCTTGGGAAGGGGGCTTAATTGGAATTGGCAACGAAAGTAAAAAACTAGCAGAATTCCATAGTGATTTAGAAGCCGGAAAATATTTGATCTTGGTCTATGCGCCAGCTAATCAAGAAAAATTAATCACCGATATGATGGCTGAAAAACATCCCGATATTCCTCTTGAAGGTGCCGATCCTAGTTTCTACAATCCATTATCCAGAGTTCAAAGAATATAAATTCAAAAAACTATTTTTTAGGGTGGTTCGAATTCTATCGGCTCTTTATAATTGATTATTGCCGATAGAATGGGCTAGACTCTCTTAATAAAACTCAAGCTCTCGCCTTATTTTCTGTAAAATCCACCTTTAGAATCCAATATGCGCTTTAATGCATCAAAATGAATTTGCATATAGCCTAATTCAAATCTTTCATGATGCGTTTGATCAGCAACAAGCTTAATGATTTCCGTTGAAAGAACCGTTAGTTTTTGCCCACTAGACATAGCAAGAAGTTGAGTCTGTGCAACCCGTTCCAGAAAATACAGATCATCAAAAGCCTGAGCAATAGTTGATGCCAGAGTGATGACACCATGATTACCTAAAAATAGCACATCAGCATCCCCAATAATATGGGTCATTCTTTCGCCTACGGATTCAGATAAAGCCACACCATCATAATCATTATCGTAAGCCACTCTACCGTAATAACGACAAGTGGTTTGTAGAGACCATTGTAACTGGCCATTTTCAATCATGGTTAATGCCGTTGCATAGGGCTGATGCGTATGCATAATAACTCTAGCACGCGGAACAAGACGATGGATAGGCGAATGAATATGCCGTGCTGCTGGTGCAGGCTCGCCCTCCCCTCTTATTACTTTTCCGTCAAAATCACAAACAATTAGCTTTGATGCGGTAATTTCTGAAAAATGCAAACCCAGTGGATTAACCAGAAAGGATTGATTATCGGGTAAAACCACCGAAAAATGATTGGCAATGCCTTCATGCAAATTGTTCTCTACTGCCATATGAAAAGAAGCAGCAAGATCTAAACGGAGCGCCCACTCCTCGTCACTTACATTCAACATAATATTAAAAAGTCGTTATACATAAATATTCCTCTTAAATAAATTCAAGATAGGTTAGCCATAGAATAGTGTCAAGATTATTATTTTCAGTTTTCCCAATCTCATTCAACACCTATTATTCTATTACTACGACGTTCTAAGATTAATAGGTCGGAGTTGATGTATAGCGGACTAAAGTCTGCCCTGCAATACCCCTCTAACAAAATTTGATGGATGATTTTAAAAAACGTCATTCCCAGAGTCCCTTATCGGGAATCCATTGTCAAAAGATAACCAATAAGAGAAATCGGGAATAGCGAGATATTACCCACTATTGAACTGATTATTCCAGCCATTTTACAAAAAGCCTAACACAATATTCAAAAGCAATTGAAACAGTCCAAAGCAGAATACAACTTTATGCTTATGCCCTTGCACAGACCCAAATATCAACACGCTCAACCCCAGATTTTTTTAATTCTATTGCCAGTTCATTCACTGTAGATCCCGTAGTCATTACATCATCCAGAATAGCGACATGATCAACATTCATTTGTTTGATCACTGCAAAGGCATTTTTCATGTTTTTATGCCGCTGTTTTACAGGCAAATCAATTTGATGAATGGTATCTCGTTTCCGAATACAAGATTTTGAATCTATTGGTATTCCAAGCCGCATAGAAAGCACTTTGGCAATTTCAAAAGACTGATTAAAACCTCTCTCTCGAAACCTTTTCTTGTGTAAAGGAATGGGTATGATAACTTCCGGCATTTCCGCTGTTTTCTGTAAATATTTTGCCAACAGATAGCCCAGTAATCGGGCATTTTTATATTGTCGATTGTATTTTAATTTTGCAATCAAATAGCGAATAATACCTCGATGCAGGTAGGGCGCATAAGTTTCATCAAAAGCAGGCGTTTTTTTAATACAAATTCCACATAATTGAGGTGTCAACTGCGGTGATTCAATCGTTTCTGCACAGCGATAACAGCAAGCAATATTTTTATACAGATCGTTATAACAAAACGTACAGATATCCTGAGAATCAAAACCACGATTTCCGCACAAGATGCAAGTGGGCGGAAACAAGTAATCCTGTATAATATTAATCCAGTTGTTTACCATTTTTAATGAACCAAGTTGACAAGTTTTTTGAATACCCTGGAGAATATCAGAATGTCTGCACACCCACCGTTAGAATCAGTACCCAACCGATATAAAGCCAATCTTTCTATCCGACATGATTGGCAGTTAGATGAAGTCACTTCATTATACCGTTTACCGTTTAATGATCTTCTTTTTAAAGCGCAGACTTTACATAGAGAAAATTTTGACCCCAATGAAGTTCAAATTAGTAGCTTATTGAGTATAAAAACTGGAGCTTGCTCTGAAGACTGCGGATACTGCCCCCAGTCTGCTCGCTACGATGCAGATTTAAAACCCGAAGCATTAATGCCAGTTGACGAAGTGATTAAATCAGCTCAGTTAGCTAAAGATCAAGGCGCATCAAGATTTTGTATGGGAGCCGCATGGCGCAGTCCAAAAGATAAAGACGTAGATCGTGTTGTAGAAATGGTTCAAGGCGTAAAAGCTTTAGGTATGGAAACCTGCGTTACATTAGGTATGTTAACAGACAAACAAACGCAGACCTTAAAAGAAGGTGGGTTAGATTATTACAATCATAATCTAGATACTTCTGAAGATTATTATTCAGAAGTAATAACCACCCGTACCTATCAAAACAGGCTGGATACACTGGCACGAGTCAGAAATGCAGGGATTAATGTATGCTGTGGCGGCATAGTAGGTATGGGTGAATCTGATACTGATCGAGCTAATTTACTGATTGAATTAGCCAATTTTCCCAATCACCCAGAAAGCGTACCTATTAATATGTTGGTACAAGTTGAAGGCACCCCTTTAGCGGGAGTTGAATCTTTAGACCCTATTATTTTTATTAGGACTATTGCTGTAGCTAGAATTCTGATGCCAAAATCTCGCGTTCGGTTATCAGCAGGCAGAACAGAAATGTCTGATGAAATGCAAGCCTTATGCTTTTTTGCTGGCGCCAATTCGATTTTTTATGGTGATAAATTATTAACTACTGATAACCCTATGACTCACCATGATTTAAACTTGTTTAATCGACTAGGATTGCATTCGGGCGGTTCAAGTTACGCATAATGGCCGGTGCATTTTCTGATCTGTCTGCTGATCTGAAAAAAATAAAGCAACAGAACCTTTATCGTTCTCGACACGTAATTTCATCGCCACAAGGTGTAAATATTAAAGTCGATGGAAAGTCAGTTGTTAATTTTTGTAGCAATGATTATTTAGGTCTAGCTAATCACCCTGCTGTGGTTAAATCTTTTAAAAAAGCAGTAGATGATTTTGGAGTCGGTAGTGGTTCGGCTCATTTAATTTGTGGGCATAATTCTAGTCATCATGCACTGGAAGAAGAATTGGCTGAATTTACTGGACGCGATCGCGTTTTGTTATTTTCAACCGGTTATATGGCCAATATCGGTATTATTTCCGCTTTGTTATCACGCGGTGATCAGGTACTTGAAGATAGATTGAACCATGCTTCACTATTAGATGGTGGATTATTGTCTGGTGCAAATTTTAAGCGTTATTTTCATAACGATTTAAATGATCTACAAAATAAAATAAACAAGAGGGCTGGGCGAAAATTAGTTGTCACTGATGGAGTTTTTAGTATGGATGGAGATTTGGCCTTGTTACCCAAACTGGTCACTATTGCATCAGAGAATAAGGCTTGGCTCATGGTTGATGATGCACACGGTTTTGGCGTTTTAGGTCAGTCAGGAGCAGGTATTGCAGAACATTATGGCTTAACCCAAACTCAAATTCCGGTATTAATGGGAACCTTAGGAAAAAGCTTTGGCACCTTTGGGGCATTTGTCGCAGGTTCTGAAACCCTAATAGAAACGCTAATACAAAAAGCACGAACTTATATTTTTACCACCGCATTACCCACTGCCACTGCCGAAGCAACCAGAACAAGTTTAAAAATTGTTATTTCTGAAAGTTGGCGCAGAGATAAATTAAATCAGTTAATAACTCGGTTTCGATCCGGTGCAAATCAATTGGGAATTCAGCTATTAAAATCAGAGACAGCCATTCAGCCTATTATAATAGGTGAAAGTCAAAAAGCAGTTCAAATGAGTGATAATTTATTAAAACTAGGATTTATGGTGAGTCCAATTCGTCCACCGACGGTACCTAAAGGAGAAGCCAGGTTAAGAGTTACTTTTTCAGCTAACCATCAAGAAAATCAAATTGATCAATTACTTGATGCTTTAGATACGATTTTAGATTGAGTCAGATTCCCTTACTGCTTAATTAATGGTTAAGGCATTAACAAACAATGATTTAAGATAAAGACTGAGTTAGTTTATCAAGCGAAGCGCGATAACGTAACCCAACATTCCCCTATTAATCAACGTGTTGTTGGGTTACGTTTTTTCGCATTGCTAAAAAATCCAACCCAACCTACATTATTAAAGTATTGTTTATTAAGTTATTATTCCTTAAATAAGCAGTATTAGAGCCAGATACAGATGATCAAAATTCATACACAAGTTTATGGAAAAGGTAAACCCTTAGTTTTAATTCATGGCTGGGCGATGCACAGCGGAATTTGGCGACAATTTGCCCAGCAACTAGCGAAACATTATCAAGTGACCTGCCTTGATTTACCCGGTCATGGTTTGAGTGAGACGGTTAAACCTTATACATTGGATCAAATCAGTAAAGCCTTGATTGAAAATATGCCAGAATCGCCTTGTTGTATTTTAGGCTGGTCTCTAGGAACTTCAGTCGCAATAACCCTGGCAGAAAATTTTCCAGAACGTGTTGATTCATTAATTCTATTAGCAGGAAATCCAAAGTTTATCCAATCAGATGATTGGAATGGAATGCCTGTTGAATTACTTAACGACTTTGGCAATCAACTGGTTTCAAATTGTCAGTTAACTTTGATTCGTTTTTTAGCAGTACAGGTAATTGGCTTACCAGACAGTAAAAAATTATTAAAAGATCTTAAAGCAGCGATTCATGAATATGACCCACCTACGCAAACCGTTTTACAAAGCGGCCTGGAAATTTTAAAAGAGTCCGATTTACGTCATGATTTAACTGAATTAAGATGTCCGATTAGTCTTATATTTGGAAATATGGACACCTTGATTCCTGTTAAAGTTTGTTTAGACATTCAAAAATTAATTCCTGACAGTGACCTAAATATTATTAAAGGCGCAGGACATATTCCTTTTTTATCGCACCCGACAGAAGTTATCCAGAGTATTAAACGATTTTTATGAGTGCAGCTTGTGAGATAGATAAAAACAAAGTCCGGAAATCGTTTTCAATCGTTGCAGAAACCTATGATGGATTAGCTACATTACAACGCAAAGCAGGACTAGCTTTGCTTACAACTTTTCCCTTAAACAACTTCAATTCTGATGATGAAAACTCAGTTATAGTTGATATAGGTTGTGGAACAGGCTTTTTAACGCAGGAATTATTAAAGAACACAGATGTTCAACAACTGATTGCAATTGATATTGCTTATTCTATGTTAAAAAAATCTAAGTCCAAACTTAAGCAAGATAAAGACGTAAAATTTATTTGTGCAGATGCAGAGAGTTTACCTCTATTAAATCAGTCAGTAGACAAGGTTTATTCCAACCTAGCTTTACAATGGTGTCAAAACTTAACCGCTGTATTTGATGGTTTTAATAGCGCACTCAGAAAACAAGGGCAGCTTGTTTTTTCCACATTCGGCCCTGCAACATTACAAGAACTTAAACAGGCCTGGTCAGAAGTAGATACACTGACGCATGTAAATGAATTTTTTACAGTTGAGGCTCTAACTGTTTTTCTACAAACATCAGGTTTTAAGGATATCCAGATTCAAAGCAAACTTTATCAATCTAATTACCCGACTGTGATTGATTTAATGCGAGAACTTAAGGGAATTGGAGCCCACAATGTGCTATCCGGTCGAAACAAAAAAACAACCACAAAAACACAGATGCAGAACATGATAGACGTTTACGAAAAACATAGAAGTAATGGACTCATACCAGCAACCTATGAAGTGATTTTAATTTCTGCAAAAACATGACAACTGAAAAAAATTATTTTATTACAGGGACAGACACTGGCGTAGGAAAAACATGGGCAACGGTAGCATTAATGCGCTATTTCAAAAAACAAGGGCTTTCAGTCATTGGAATGAAACCGGTCGCCGCAGGATGTGATTGGCTAGATGGACAGCTCAAAAATGATGATGCACTATTGTTACAAGATAATGCCTCTATTCAAATGCAATATCATGAAATTAATCCCTATGCATTTGAACTGCCCGTATCACCTCACTTGGCAGATCAAAAAAACTCAATGCAACTAGAGGTTATTTTACAAGCCTATAATCATTTAAAAAATAAAGCGGATGTGATATTGGTGGAAGGTGCAGGCGGCTGGTTAGCACCTCTTAGTAACCAGTTTACTATTGCCGATCTTTCTATAGCACTTGAAATTCCGGTTATTTTAGTAGTTGCTATCAAACTAGGGTGTATTAATCATACCTTGTTGACATACAATGCAATAAAAACGTCAGGGATAAAATGTGCAGGCTGGATTGCCATGTGCATTGATCCAGAAATGGCTATGCAAGAAGAAAATATTAATACCCTTAAAAATAAAATCCCAGCTCCATTATTGGGTGTATTACCTTATATAGAGAATATGGATTTTGATGAATTGGCGTTGCATATTAACTTTTGTAATGATTATTTCAACCCTAGTAATCAAAAGTCATCTACAAACAAAGCAAGGTAATTGTTGAACCCGTCTTCGGTAAGATTAAAAACACAGGGTTTAGGAGCGAAGATTTAATAATATCCGAACCTTGACTTGTCTTGTTATCTGTATTCTCGGCAATTGCTCCTGCATTGCTCTACTATACGCCATCCTTGGCGCAATACGTTACAGCGTAGGGCATGTAACCGAAGTTGCAACGCAGAGGATGGACAAAAATACAAGCGAGTTGCTCAAGTTATTTCGTGCACATTCCTTAGTGTAAAGGAAAAAAGGTAGCTGGCGAATTTTTACTGGTTTGTGCGACTCATCATATTAAAAAAATAACGAAAGCGATGTTCCGAGAAGAGATCTGTCCAAAATTCATGAATAGGGTATTTAATCTGGCAATACAGGGATAATCGGGATAAAAATCAGTAGCAAATAGAATTTTAGAAAGATAACCTATGATAGGCGCTAATAATTAAGAACATGATGCCCTTCAGGCAAATAATTAAATTGACTTGATGATCCTAGGAAAAATAGTTAAAGCAATTTGTTAAGAAAACTTTGTTTTTCCGATACATTAAAATAATTGTATTCGCTACATTTCGCATTTTTCTAAATTGTATGCTCTTGGACGACTACCTCCTAGCTGCACTGACCTCAATTTTTAACTCAGATGTTTAAGTACCCAAGCATAATTATTTTAACATTTTACTTGTCTTTTTTTCCATCTTCAGTCTTGCATTTAAGGTTACGTAGCATGCTATACGCTTATTTATGCGTCTTGAATATGAAAAATAATCCAGCAAATCCAGCGTAACATTAGTTTGTTTAT
>CAYNRB010000034.1:0-20179 GCA_964399475.1 uncultured Methylomarinum sp. | reverse complement strand
ACATTACTAAGGTGTTACTTATTAAATTATTATTCCTAGACTTAATTTAAACCAACAGCAAACAAACTAATTAGCTAATTTATTTGAGGAAACTTTATTAATCTGCCTGCCGTCTCAAAAATGCAGGAATATCCAGATAATCCAGATCTGTACTATCTTTTGGTGGTGCACCAAAACGAGATTCCTTAGTATTCTTTGCATTTTGCCTAATCACAGTAGGCTTATCTAAAACATCATAATTTATTTCCCCTGTCGTGGCTTTTTGTACCAGTTTTACAGGAGAATTCATGGCTACTTTTTCGCCCATCCCAGTAGCAACCACAGTCACTCTAATTTCTTCTCCCATTTCAGGATTAATTGCCGTACCAATTTTCATATCTGCATTTTCTGATGCCAGCGCATGCATAATACTTCCAATTTCGTTGAATTCATTAAGATCCATATCAGATGCTGTGATATTGACTAGAATACCATTGGCGCCTTGCAAATTAATATCTTCAAGTAACGGACAGGCGATAGCTTTTTCAGCCGCTTCTCTGGCACGATTATCGCCTGAAGCAGTACCTGAACCCATAATCGCAGTACCCATATTACTCATCACTGTTTTGACATCTGCAAAATCAACATTGATTAACCCGGGATGGGTTATTAACTCGGTTATACCTTGAACCGCATCCAGCAATACATCGTTAGCTGCTTTAAAGGCATTGACTAGTGATAAATTATCGCCTAAAACCGGTAATAATTTTTGATTAGGGATAATAATCAGTGAGTCAACATATTTTTCCAGTTCAGTTATACCGGCCTCTGCAACACTTTTTTTCTTTTTCCCTTCAAAATCGAAGGGTTTGGTCACTACGGCAACGGTTAATATTCCCAGCTCTTTTGCAGTTTCTGCGATAACGGAGATTGCTCCGGTTCCAGTTCCGCCACCCATTCCTGCCGTTAAAAACACCATATCAGAACCCTCAATCACCTCTATTATGTGATCTTTATTTTCTTCTGCAGCCAGTTTACCTACTTCGGGTCGGGTTCCTGCACCTAAACCTTTAGTCAGCTCAACACCTAACTGTATTTTTGTATCTACATTGAGTCGTCTCAATGCCTGTGCATCCGTATTAGCACAGATAAACTGAACACCGTCAATATGCTCTTCCACCATATTCTCTACTGCATTCCCACCGCCGCCGCCAACGCCTATTACTTTTATTATTGCGTCATCACTGCACATATCCATTATTTCATATTTCATTATTCACCCTCATTCACACCCGAAACCAAGAACCAGTCTTTAACTTGAAAAAAATCACAGGAACATAGTGTTTAGCTCAAACTAATCACTAGACTCAATTAACTTCCCAAATTAAAAGTTACCTTGAAACCAATTTTTCATTTTTGCCCATATACTTTGTTTATCATCCTTAAATCCATCCATTCGTCCCTCATGTTCCTTTCCATACAACAACAATCCCACACCCGTTGAATAAATCGGGGTTTGTACAACATCTGTTAACCCCGATACAAATTTAGGTATTCCCAATCTCACCGGCATATGGAAAATCTCTTCTGCCAACTCTGGTAATCCTTTAACCATTGAACTTCCCCCCGTTAACACGATACCTGCCGTTATTAATTCTTCGTAACCGCTACGCCTTAATTCCGCCTGAATTAACAACATCAATTCTTCATAACGAGGCTCTAAAATTTCTGATAAATTTTGCGCTGATATTTTTCGAGGTTCTCTGTCACCAATACTGGGAACACTGATCATTTGTTCTGTATCAGCTAATTGAGTTAATGCACAGGCGTATTGACGTTTAATTTCTTCTGCATTTTTAGTCGGCGTTCTTAATGCCACAGCTATATCATTAGTGACCTGATCGCCTGCAATAGGGATTACCGCAGTATGTTTAATAGCACCACTGGAAAAGATAGCAATATCTGTGGTGCCTCCTCCTAAATCACACAACAAAACGCCTAATTCTTTTTCATCCTCAGTTAATACGGATGTACAAGAGGCTAATTGTTCCAGAACAATATCTTCAACCTCCAGGTCACAACGCCTGATACACTTGATTATATTTTGTGCCGCACTGACACTGCCAGTGACCATATGAACTTTTGCTTCCAATCGAATACCTGACATGCCAATCGGCTCTTTTATTCCTTCTTGCTGATCTATCACAAATTCCTGAGGCAGAATATGTAGTATCTTTTGATCAGCCGGAATAGCAACTGCTCTTGCAGAATCAATAACTCGGTCAATATCATATTGCGTCACTTCTTTATCTTTTATAGCTACGATGCCATGTGAATTAAGACTTTTAATATGACTACCTGCAATACCGGCATAGACCGATTTAATTTCACAGCCAGCCATTAATTCAGCTTCTTCAACCGCACGACGAATTGAATGAACGGTCGATTCTAGGTTAACCACCACCCCTTTTTTTAAACCTTTAGAGGGAGCAACACCTATCCCGATAATTTCTACTTCATCGTCTTCGGTATGTTCAGCTACTATTGCTGCCACTTTCGAAGTACCAATATCCAGTCCTACAATAATGTTACGATCTGTTTTTTTTGCCATGCCTTAATACGCTTTATTGTTTCTAATTATTGCTATTTGCTTCCAGTCAATTGTATCCTCAGCTTGCTTCCATGTCAGGCTATACCCATTGGGATATCTCAAATCAGCGACTGCAATTTTTTTTACTTGCTGATTTCCTAGTAACGGTAGTGTTTTTAAAAAACGCTGAAAATTATTTTCAGGATTATTTCTTCCCAGTCTTAATTCCATCCCACTTTTTAAAGTAATACTCCATGCTCTTCGGTTGTTTACTCGAAACGCTTTCAAAAACATGTTTTGATCCTTTAGCGCCAGCGAAAATTTTTGTAATATGTCCAGCAAGTTTTTTTCATTTCCTTCTGACCCTACGATTATTGGCAAACCTTTAAATAGCTTAATATTCTGAGGATGAAATATTTCACCCTTATTATTTAATAATGCTAAAGTCCCCCATCTCACAACTGGAACTTGTTCTTCAACCTGAATCTCTATTGCATCAGGCCAGACACGTTTTATTTTTACCTTTTCAACCCAAGGTAACTGATCTACTGAATTATGCATCAACTGAATATCCGCATAATAAAAACCGTTTTTAAGCTGTTCTTGTATAACCTGTTTAATTCTCTGTTTTGAAATATACTGAAATGCGCCTCTAATTCTGACAAATTTAATCGGCATCCATTCTGCACTGTGCGCTTTCACTTCCTGCCAACTAAGCCATCCCACTACAAGCAAAATCATTGTTCCGACAACCACTACATTACTTATAATTGTCAACAGACGGGCTTTCATTTGAAACTGGTTTCTAATATTCGCCAAACCAGTTCATCAAATTCAATTCCAATCGCCTTGGCTGCCATTGGAACCAGGCTATGATCGGTCATACCCGGCACCGTATTCACTTCTATTAATTGTTGAACACCCGCTTCATCAACAAACAAGTCTACACGCCCCCAACCAGTTACGCCCACCACTAAACAGGCTTTTAAGGCCAGCATTTTCATGTCATCTTCTTGTTGCTCAGACAAACCGCATGGACAATGGTACTGCGTGTTATCTGACTCATATTTAGCTTCAAAATCATAAAATTGATTGCCTGTTTCCAGCCTGATAATTGGTAATGCTTCACCATCTAATACTGCGACGGTATATTCGCATCCATTCACCCAAGCTTCTGCATAGACATCACATTGATAACTGGCGGCTAGCTGCCATGCATTGATTAATTCATTTTTGTCATTAGCCTTACTTATTCCCAGACTAGAACCCTCCTGAGCAGGTTTTACAATGACCGGAAAACCCAAGTTTTTTATACAAAGATCAATATCACTTTCGTTTTGTAACAAACACCATTTCGGCGTGTCCAAACCAGCCCCTTGCCAGCACAGTTTAGTGCGCAATTTGTCCATAGTTAAAGCAGAAGCCATGACACCTGAACCTGAATAGGGTATTTTCATTACCTCTAAAACAGCTTGTAAAACACCATCCTCTCCACCTCGTCCATGAATAACATTAAAAACCCTATCTATTTTTTTTCCAGCCAATGCCATGAATGGACTGTCTAATGTATCTATGGAGAGTACATCGACCCCTAGTCTCTGTAACGCCTCAAATACCGTAGTACCACTGTTTATCGAAATCTCTCTTTCAGCGGATGAACCGCCCATTAAAACAGCAACACGTCCAAATAGTTCTGCCTGTTCAATTCTCAAACCTTTCATAGGGGTTCACCGACTCTACATACCTCCGTATGTAAATCAATATCATGCTTTTTCTTAACTTCTTGCTGAATATATTCAATCAATTTTTCAATATCAGCTGCTGTTGCATGGCCTGTATTTTCAATAAAATTAGCGTGTTTTTCAGAAACACAAGCACCCCCAATCGCATAACCCTTTAATCCACAAATTTCAATTAATCTGGCTGCAAAATCTCCAGGCGGATTTTTAAACACCGATCCACAGGTTGGTTTATTTGTAGGCTGGGTTAAGCCTCTCTGTGCCAGTAATGCTTTAATTTTAGCCTGACTAATACTGGACTCACCTTTTTCAAGTAATAATTCAGTCGATACAAACCATTCATCTGCCACGCCTCTCACTGAACGATAAGCGATATTAAATTGTTCCTGTCTCCGCTTATGTATTTGCCCCTCAGCATCAATCATTTCAACACTATCCACTATATTCCAGGTTTCACCGCCAAAAGCACCTGCATTCATTTTAAGTGCACCACCCATGGTGCCAGGTATCCCCGCCAAAAATTCGGCTCCCGTTAAACCTAATTCCGAACTGAATCTAGCCACATGCGCACAGGGCACACCTGCCTCCACATAAATCCGATCAGTATCAATCAAATGCATTACTTTTAAACGTCCTCTGGTATTGATAACCGTCCCTTTAATACCCCCATCCCGAACTAACAAGTTACTGCCCAATCCTAACCAGAACAGATTTTTCTGTTTTGGTTGAGTTGATAAAAACCCGATTAAATCTTCTTTTCCATCTGGGAAATACATGCGTTCAGCCGAACCACCGACTCGCCAGCTAGTATATTTAGCTAAAGGTTCATTCTCTAATAAGCGTCCTTTCATTTTCTTAAAGCGACTGTTAATTTTCCTGGCAATTCAGCTGCAATTTGTCCTACGTTTCCTGCTCCCATGGTTAAAACCACGTCATCAGCCTGAACAATACCCACCAATATTTCAACCAGTTCTTCTCGATCTTTTACAAACACCAGATCAACTTGTCCTCTCATCCGGATTGCTCTGGATAGGGTTTGTCCATTTACACCGACGATTTCATCTTCTCCAGCGGTATAAATATCAAGTAAAATCAAAATATCGACCGTAGACAGTACTTTAACGAAATCTTCAAATAAATCTCTGGTTCGGGTATACCGATGCGGTTGAAATACCACAACCTTACGTCTTTCTGGCCACGCCTGATGCAATGCTTCTAGCGTCGCGGCAATCTCACGCGGATGATGACCGTAATCATCAACCAGACTAATCTCACCATCGGCAATCTCAATATTTCCATTCAACTGAAAACGTCGACCTATGCCTTTGAATGTTTCCAGACTTTTAATAATCGCTTGATCATCTACATTTAAACTGGTTGCAATCGTAATCGCTGCAAGAGCATTCAACATGTTATGCCAGCCCGGCATATTTAATGTAACTTTTAAGGGCTGATGATCAGCCCAGCGTTTCACCGTAAAACTGGTTTGCATACCCTGTTGTTTAATATTAACAGCCCGTACATCAGCATCCTTATGCACGCCATAGGTTTTGACTGGCTTAGCAATCGCAGATAATATATCTCTCACACCTTCATCATCCAGACACATAACTGCCATGCCATAAAAAGGCAAATGATGTAAAAATTCCAAAAAAGCATCTTTTAATCGCTGGAAACTTCCGCCATAGGTTTCCATGTGATCCTGATCAATATTGGTCACCACCGCCATCATCGGTTGCAGATGCAAAAAAGAGGCATCGCTTTCGTCCGCTTCCGCCACCAGATATTGTCCTAATCCTAGTTTGGCATTAGTTCCGGCACTATTTAATCGGCCACCAATAACAAAAGTTGGATCCAGCCCACCTTCTGCAAGTATGCTAGCTGTTAAACTGGTTGTTGTGGTTTTTCCATGTGTACCTGCTACAGCAATTCCAAATCTGAAACGCATTAATTCTGCCAGCATTTCAGCCCGAGGGATCACAGGAATCTTATTTGCATAAGCAGCTTTAACTTCCTTATTATTTTTATCAACGGCTGTCGAAGTAACGACTACATCTACATTTTTTACATTTTTTTTCTCATGTCCTATATGAACAGTAACACCCTGTTTTTCAAGTCTTTTTGTGATAGCGCTTTTCTTAATATCTGATCCAGAGACCGTATAACCTAAATTGGATAAGACCTCAGCTATTCCACTCATGCCCGTACCACCAATACCGACAAAATGAATTCTTTCAACACTGCCTAAACCCTGTATGGGACTTTGGTTATTCGGCATATTCATGAACTGGCTTCCTTGGCACAAATTTCAGCTACTACAGCTGTGGCATCTAATTTCGCCATATTTTTAGCAGCAAGCCCAATTTCCTCTATAGATTCTTTTACTTCGTTAATAGCTTTTAACAAGGTATCTTCAGTCAATGTATTTTGAATTACCATCCGTGCGGCACCTGCTTCAACCAAATATTTTGCATTGGCTACTTGATGATCATCTATTGCATTAGGCAAAGGTACAAAAATGGCTGGTAAACCAGTAGCAGCAATTTCACTGACAGTCATTGCACCTGCGCGGCAAATCACCATATCAGCCCATTGGTACGACGAGGCAATATCGTCTATAAACTCAGATACTTGAGCTTCGACGGACAATTCTGCATATTTTTTTGAGACTAATTCAAACGAAGCCATACCGGTTTGATGTTTAACTTCAACATTTTTCAATTTTGCAACTACAGATGGCACTGTTGCATTTAAGATATTTGCACCTTGACTGCCACCAACCACCAGAATCCGAAAAGCTGTTTCTGAATCTTCTGTCCAGCATTGCTTTTCTGGGAAATCCAGAAAATCTGTTCTTAGTGGATTTCCGGTAAAAACAGCCTTGGAATCAACTGAAAAACTGCCTGGAAAGGCTTCTAATATCTTACTTGCCCGATTAGCCAATAATCTGTTGGTGGTTCCGAGCACTCTGTTTTGCTCATGAATGACAAGCGGAATCCCCATTAAACTTGCCACTATTCCGCCAGGACCTGCGACATACCCCCCCATACCTAACACTACATCCGGTTTTCGACGACGCAGAATGTTAAATACTTGCCAGAAAGCTTTTAGCAACAGCAACAGATTTTTTACTTTTGCAGTTAAACCTTTACCTCTTAATCCTGCTACGGATAGCCAATCAATCTCTATCCCATGCGCAGGTACAACTCTGCTTTCCAAACCTTTTTTTGTGCCTATCCAGCTTACACCCCAATCTTTTTTTGATAAGTATTGGGCAACTGCAAGTGCTGGAAACACATGCCCACCGGTACCACCGGCCATGATAATTATGCGCTGACCCATTCTGCCCTTCTCTTATGCTGGGTTTGTTGCTTTACTTGTTGATTTTCAATGATGTCGTTATGCACTCTAAATAACAACCCCATCGCGGAACACATAACAATCATGCTCCCACCGCCATAACTCATTAAAGGTAATGTCAACCCTTTAGTCGGTAAAATCCCCATATTGACACCCATATTGACAAACGACTGAAAACCAAACCAGATTCCCACTCCATAAGCTATATAAGCCGAAAACTTTTCTCCCACTTGTTCTGCTTGTGCAGCCAAGGAAAATGCATGCCAAAGCAACAAAATATATAAACTAATAGTAACCACTACTCCGATCAGGCCTAATTCTTCAGCCAGTACCGAAAACAGAAAATCTGTATGCGCTTCAGGTAAATAAAATAATTTTTGTATACCACTGCCTAAACCGACACCAAAAAGCTCACCTCGTCCAAAAGAAATCAGAGCCTGTACTAGTTGAAACCCCTTCCCTTTTGCGTCGGCCCAGGGATCAATAAAGCCAGTCACTCTGGCTGAACGATAATCTGAAAAATAAATCAGTAATATTCCCAGGATTATCACGACAGCTATCAACAAAATAAATTGCCACAATTTGGCTCCGCTTAAGTACATGATCCCCATAGCAATCGATAAAATAACCACCGCCGAACCAAAATCAGGTTCTAATAACAATAATAAACAAGCCACTGAAAATAACATCAGTGGCTTAACCAACCCATAGGTTGATTGTTGAACCGATTCCTGATGTCGGGTGACATATCCAGCCATATAGACGACAGAAATAAACTTGACTATCTCTGATACCTGGATTCTTACCCCCCCTATTAAAATCCACCTAGCACTGCCTTTCACTCGGATTCCGACATCGGGGATTAAAACTAACACCAGTAATCCGAGTCCTGCAATAAACAGCCATGGCCCGGTTTTTTCCCAAATTTTCAATGGGATCAGAGCAACACAAACAGCAACAAAAACGCCTGCGACTATATGGAAAAATTGTTTAACCGGATAATGCAAGGCATTATTAATTGGCTCTCTTGCTCCCAGATGCAAAGATGATGAGGTCACCATGATGTAACCCAGTGTCAACAAACAAACACAGAGTCCCAGCAAAAAATAATCCACATGAAATTTATTTTTATCCGTAGCTTCATTCATGCTGCCAATTCCATTACAGCAGCTGTAAATTTATCACCTCTTTCCTGATAATTTTTATACTGATCAAGGCTTGCACAGGCAGGGCTTAACAATACACTTTCTCCCGCTACGGCCAATCCAGCAGCTAATTTCACTGCTTCTTTTATGGATTCCGCATTATAAGAGGGTACACAACCATTTATCGCTTGCTTAATAATGCCGGCATCTTTTCCCATTAACACTACACATTTAACTTTTTCTTTAATTGCCGGAATAAGTTCATTCATTTCTGCGCCTTTTGTATCTCCGCCTGCAATCAAGACAATTTTATTCTGACTGCCTAGTAAAGCAGCGACTGCCGCGCCTATATTGGTTGCTTTAGAATCATTCACCCAAGTCACTCCATTAATCAAGGCTATTTTTTGCATTCTATGGCTAAGACTCTTAAAGCTACGCAAAGCCTGACACATGGCTTTGATTTTAAAACCTGCCACTGTACCAAGTGCTAAAGCCGCGAGAGCATTAGCAACATTATGTAATCCTTCAAGAGGCAAATCAGATACCGGCATTAATTCATGCTCGTCACTCATTAACCAATTTTTATCTTGCTTTTTTTCTACATGAAAGCCTGTTTTTTGATGAACAGAAAAAAAGATAGATTCACGTCCTTTTACTAGCATTTTTTTTACAATGGGATCATCTTCGTTTAGCACCATCACTCCATTTCCCGAAAAAATTCTTTGTTTTTCTTGGGCATATGCTCTTAAATCATCGTACCTATCCAGATGATCATCTGAAATATTCAATACAGTCGCAGCCGTTGCATTTAGCAAACGGGTTCTTTCCAGCTGAAAACTGGAAAGTTCTAATACATATAACTCAACAGTATCATTCAGCAAATCCAATGCAGGGATACCTAAGTTTCCACCTATTGCAGTGTTTACACCAGTGCTTTTACCCATTGCACCCAGCATGGTTGTCACTGTGCTTTTGCCATTTGATCCAGTGATTGCAATCACTGGTTTTTCCGTTGCGCAACTAAATAAATCTATATCGCTAACTAATTTGATTCCACTCAATAAAGCTTGTTGTATGGATTTTTCTTGCAATGAAACCCCGGGACTGACAATTAAATGGGTCGCCACATCAAATGCGGCTTGATCAAAACCTCCAGTAAATATCGGTGTATCAGGTAATTCTTTTAATATTTCATCAATTAACGGTGGCTTGTCTCTACTGTCTATCACTGCAAATTTAATCGCATATTGGTGTAGAAATTTGGCTACGGAAAAGCCAGTCTCGCCTAATCCAACCACTAACACTTTTGAATCCTGATTCAAAAACAGTTGTTGATTAAATGCTTTTAAAATGGCCTGTTTATTCATGACTATCTGATTTTTATAGTTGCCAGGCCAATTAACACTAAGATGACAGTAATAATCCAGAAACGCACAATAATCCTGGGTTCTGGCCAGCCTTTTAATTCATAGTGATGATGTATAGGCGCCATTAGAAAAACCCGTTTCCCCCTTAATTTAAAAGAAGCAACTTGAATGATCACCGATATGGTTTCAACAACAAATACACCACCCATAATCATCAGTACTATTTCCTGTCGGACTAATACGGCTAATACACCAATTGCCGCACCCAGTGCCAAAGCACCCACATCACCCATAAAAACCATTGCCGGATAGGTGTTAAACCATAAAAAACCTAAACCAGATCCAACCAATGCCGCACAGAATACAATCAATTCTCCTGACTTGGGTAAATAGGGAATTGCCAGATATTCAGCGAAATTGATATTGCCTGACAAATAGGCAAAAATGCCTAATGCTGCTGCAACCATCACTGTCGGCATTATGGCCAATCCATCCAGACCATCGGTCAGATTAACTGCATTACTGGTACCGACAATCACCAAATAAGTAAGCACAACATAGAACCAACCCATATCAATCATCACGGATTTAAAAAATGGCACGATAAATTGTGTTTCTGCCGGGATTTCTGCGGTCATAAATAAAAACACCCCTGCACTTAGTGCGATAACCGATTGCCAGAGTATTTTGGCTTTAGCAGATAAACCATCACTGTTTCCACGTACCACTTTTCGGTAATCATCTATAAATCCAACAATCCCATGCCCCAAGGTTACTAATAATACGACCCAGATATATCTGTTTTCCAGATCTGCCCAGAGTAAAGTACTAACTGAAATTGCAACCAGAATCAGTGCGCCACCCATGGTAGGCGTACCGGCTTTTTCATAATGGCTTTCCGGACCATCTTTACGAATAGACTGACCAATTTTTTGCTGGGTCAATTTTTTAATCATTATCGGGCCGACAATAAATGAAATAATTAAAGCCGTTAACGCACCTAAAATAGCCCTTAGTGTCAGGTATTGGAAAACCCGAAAGCTACTATCGAAATTCATTAAATAATCTGTTAAATAAAGTAGCATCTTTAGCCTATATTTCTGGAGTCATTGATTAAGGCAGACACTACGTTTTCCATTTTTTGTGACCGTGAACCTTTGATTAATAATACTTCTTCACCTTTTAACTCCTGTTTTAATGTTGCTATTAAATCTTCTTGTGAGTTAAAAAAAGTGGCTCCGTTGCCGAATGAATTGGAGGTAGTTTCGGCAGCGGAACCTATAGCTAACAAGCGCACAACATTCATTGATTTTATTAATTCGCCTAATTCTTGATGAATCTTCAAACTATCTGAACCCAATTCTGCTAATGCTCCCATTACAACCCAAGGTTGTTTACCACATTGCATCAACACATCCAGAGCCGCTTTAAATGAATCTGGATTCGCGTTATAAGTATCATCAATAACAATACAACCCTGCTTCCCTGCTAAAGGCTCTAACCGTCCCTTTACTGGTTTTAAATTTTCCAGACCTTTTTTAATTTGTGGTAAATCTATACCCACACAGATACAACTCGCTGCGGCTGCCAAAGCATTAATAACATTATGTTTCCCTGCTAGTTTTAACTGTATTGCCTCTTCTTCATTGGCAGTTACCAGATTAAACTTTGTAACAAATGTGTTATTACAAATCTCAGATTCTATATCCACAGCGCTTATATCTGCTACCTGGTTCAAACCAAAAGTTAAAACCAAGCGTCCTTTTGCTAACTTCTGCCAAAAATCGTAAAATTCATCATCCCTATTTAGAACAGCAATTCCCTTAGCATCCAAACTTTGAATAATTTCAGCCTTTGCGGTAGCAACGCCTTTAAGATCACCAAAACCTTCTAAATGTGCTGCTCCCACGTTGGTAATTACTGCAACATCGGGTTTCGCATAACGACTGCAATATTTTATTTCACCTGCATGATTGGCACCCATTTCTACTACAGCAAATTTATGCTTTTCATCTATTTGTAATAAGGTCAGCGGAACCCCAATCTCATTATTTAAATTTCCTTTTGTAAACAACACTTCATCCGATACACGGAGAATTGCAGCCACCATTTCCTTTACAGTGGTTTTCCCATTGCTCCCTGTAATGGCAATGGTCTTTACATCAGCCTTGGCTTTCCATGCACCGGCCAATTCTGCTAATGCCAGATGTGTGTCTTTCACTATAATCTGAGGCAGATCAATTTCAGCTTTATTCTCAACTAATACCGCTATTGCTCCTGCATCTATCGCCTTATTTATAAAAGTATGTCCGTCAAAATTATGGCCTTTTATAGCGATATATAAATCACCCATCTTTAAGGTTCTAGTATTAATACTGAAAGAAGAAATTTCCCTATCTTCTCCGCAACTCACCCCTTTTACATGGTTTGCAATTTCACTCAAGCGCATTTTCATGTCAAATCTCAAATTCCCTTAAAGTTCTTTTAACAATTTCCTGATCACTAAAGTCATGCTTGATGCCTTTTACATCCTGATAATTTTCATGTCCTTTACCGGTAATAACGATACAATCGTTTATGGTGGCATTTTTTATCACCGTTTGAATTGCACACTCTCTATTTTGAATCACCTCAAAGTTTTTCCCTTTGAAACCCATTTTTATATCTTCAATAATCTGTTCCGGATTTTCAAATCGCGGATTATCATCGGTAATAATTACTTGATCAGCATATTGCTCTGCAATTGCCCCCATTTGTGCTCGTTTACCTTTATCTCTGTCTCCGCCACAACCAAAAACCAAACGAAGTTTTTCTTCACACTGTTTGCTTAATCCCTGCAAAACTTTTTCTAATGCATCGGGTGTGTGCGCATAATCTACAAATATATAAGGGCTTGTTTCCTCACCCAAACCTTGCATTCTTCCGCATACGGGAACTAATCCATTTACTTTCTGTGCAACAACATCAATGGGACAGCCCATTGCCAATAAAACCGTCATCACAGCCAGAATATTTTCTAAATTATATTCACCAACTATATTCGTCTCTACTCTGGCCTGCTCTTCATTCCAGACAAGAATAAAACTGCAACCTGTTAAATCAGCCTTAATTTCAGTTGCATTCACATTTTCCGCTGAATCTGTTTTTTTTCCTGAAAGACTAAAAGCCCAGGCTTTAGCTTTCTCATTAGCAACAGATAAAAAAACTTTACTCTGACAATCGTCACTATTTACAATCACAAACTGCAATTCCGGCTTTTCAAATAAAGCCAGTTTAGCCTTTAAATAGGCTTCCATGGAACCGTGATAATCTAAATGATCCCTGCTTAAGTTTAAAAATACAGCACCTTTAAAATCTACACCATTCACTCGTCCCTGTTGTAAACCATGGGATGAAACTTCCATTATCAAGGTCTGCTTTTTTAATTTAACAAAACTTGCCAGCATTTCTTGAATTGCCAACGCATCTGGTGTGGTATTGAGTGTTTTACGCATCAATACTTTATCACCCCAGCCCAATGTTCCTATCACTGCTGATTCGGGCAATAACTGTAATAAAAACTGAGTACAGGTAGTTTTTCCGTTGGTCCCTGTAATCCCAATTACATCCAGTTTTTTTGACGGTTCTGAAAAAAATCGTGCCGCAATACTTCCCAATTTTATGCCTAAATTCTGAACTGCCAGCAAATACCTCTGATCCAAACCAATTTCAAACATCTCACTGCCTGAAGGATCATAAATCACTGCAAAGGCCCCATTATCAAAGGCCTGTTTCAGATAATTCAGGCCATGTTCCTTTGCGCCATCTAATGCAATAAATAAATATCCACTTTTTACTTTTCTACTATCTAAAGCCAGACCTTTTATATCTTTGTCGAGATCAAGTTTTTCTAAATGATTGACCAGTCCATTCAGTAATTCAGCAAGATTCATTCTACTTGTGTCAATAATACGGGCATCGTATCTTCTCTATCCGGTGCAACTCCATAGACTCTTAAAGCACCTGCCATCACTTTTGAAAAAACTGGGGCTGCAACCAGACCACCATAATATTCCCCAGCACTAGGTTCATCCACCATCACGGCAATAATAAACCGGGGATTGCTTGCCGGTGCCAGCCCGACAAAGACAGCCAGATAACTTTTTTCTGTATAGCCCCCCACTGTTGCTTTTTTTACAGTCCCCGTTTTTCCGGCAACCCGATAACCATCCACTCTTGCCTGATAAGCAGTTCCATCTTTTTTAATCACATGCTCCAACATTGCCCTGACTTTTCTTGCCGTTTTTGCACTAAATACACGTTTGCTATCAAAATCTGTTTCTCTTTTTAGCAAACTGACTGAATGTAATATCCCATCATCAGCTAATGCGGTATAAGCTCTTGCTAATTGCAATACTGATGTCGAAACGCCATAGCCATAAGATAAAGTGGCTTGTGCAAAGTTATTCCATCGATCATAATCCAGCAAGCGACCACTGGCCTCTCCCGGAAAACCTACATTTGCAGAAGTTCCAAAACCCAAATCGTTGTAAATCCCCCAAAAATATTCTACCGGCAACTTTAAAGCAATTTTACTGATGGCTACATTGCTGGATTTCTTCAACACATGCGTTAAATCTAATGTTCCGTAATCATGTACATCGCGGACTAAATTTCGTCCCACTCTATAAAATCCGTGCGTTTCAATTTGAGTCGCATCATTCACATAACCGCCATCTAAGGCAGCGGCAACCACAAAAGGTTTAAGCGTAGAACCGGGTTCAAATACATCTAGAACCACCCGATTTCTATATAAACTACTTCTTAAACCTTTTCGGGTATTAGGATTAAAAGCAGGCTGATTAACAGCGGCTAATACTTCCCCATTTTTTGCATCCAGCACAACTAATGAAGCAGAAATTGCCTTATGCTTAGTCACTGCCAATTGCAACTCTTTAAATGCCAGATATTGCAAACGCTGATCTATGCTTAAAACCAGATCCTGACCTGATACTGCATCTCTAATATTTTCAATATCGGTATCATTAATTGCTTGGCGACGACCATCTCTTATCACCCTTTTTTCACCGGCAACACCTTTTAAATAGTGCTCGTAGCCTCGCTCCATACCTTCTTGACCAACATCATCAATATCCGTAAACCCCACAACATGTGCAGAGACAGCTCCGGTAGGATAATAGCGCTTGAATTCCCTTTGAAAATACACACCACTTACTTTTAAATCTTTTATTTTTTTGGCTAATTTCGGATTGATCCGTCGTTTTAAATAGGCAAACCTTCTCTTTGTATCTATTGCTAGCAAGCTTCTACTTTTTTTTGTAGACACTTTCAAAAGTTTAAATATCTTGTTTAACTGTTTAACCTGTTTCCGGTCAAAGTTTTTGGGATTCACCCATACCGATTCAACTGGTGTACTAATCGCTAATGGCACGTTATTTCTATCTAAAATTTTGCCACGGTATGCCGGTACTTTAACCGCTCCAACATGTTGATTATTCGCTTTATGCTGTAAAAACTGCGTATCAAAAATTTGTAAATATACAGCCCTGACAATTAATGTTGCCATTCCAAACAACATTATCCCCAACAATAATTTTCTTCTTATTACAAAATCAGTTGGCTCATTGCTCTGGTTTTGTAGGGTCTGAAAAATCTGCATGTTTAAGGCTTCAAATAAATAATATTTTCACGTTTTGGTATGACTAACTTTAATTTTTTTTTAGCCGTACTTTCTACTCGATTTTCTTCAGTTAAAGTAGTTAACTCAAGTTGTAACCGCCCCCATTCCACTTCATATTTATCAAGCCTATTTTCCTGTTTTCGAATCTCGATAAATAATGAACGCGTCTGATATTTACTATCAATTACTGCCAATGCCGAAAAAACCAGTAGGCCAAATAACACAAACAATATTCCGGATTTAATCTGAAACAAAACACTACACTCTTTCTGCTACTCGCATTATGGCACTGCGTGCCCTTGGGTTGTTTTGCAATTCAAGTTTCCCTGCTTTAACCACTTTGCCCACTTTTTTTAAAACACCTAACTCAATATCAGTTTCTTTTATCGGCAATCTTCCAGGGTCAAATTTTCGACCGGATTCTTTTTTTATAAAACGCTTTACGATTCTGTCTTCTAATGAATGAAAAGAAATTACCACTAATCGACCACCCGGCCTCAAAACATTAATGGCCTGTTGCAGTCCCGTTTTTATTTCTTCTAATTCATTATTTATTTCAATTCTTATGGCTTGAAAACTACGTGTTGCCGGGTGTTTATGTTTTTCCCTAAACGGCATGGCATTTTCAATTAATTTCGCCAACTCATGTGTTGTTTGCAAAGGCGATACCTGCCGCCTTTCTACAATGGCTCTGGCAATCCGTTTTGCAAAGCGTTCTTCACCATATTCAAACAACACTTTAATCAAATCTTGCTCATCAACCGACGCCAACCACTCAGATGCAGACATTCCAGTGCTCGCATCCATACGCATATCCAACTTGCCATCCCTTAAAAAACTAAAGCCTCTTTCACTCTCATCCAATTGTGGAGAAGAAACCCCTAAATCCATCAGCACACCATCAGTTTTTCCATGCCAACCATAATCACTGACTAAAGATTCCAACTGAGAAAAACAGCCATGATGAATCCCAAACCGTTGATCTTTTTTTAATCCGCTAGAAACCTCACAATTAATAGCCGCTAAATCCCTATCTAATGCCAATAACTGTCCCTTTTCTCCCAGCTGATTCAGAACAGCTTGACTATGCCCACCACGACCGAATGTACAATCAACATAATTTCCGTCACAATGTAGAGATAAACCCGTTATAGCTTCATCTAATAAAACAGTGGTATGTTCCATTAAAATGATATAGAACCCAGCTCTTCAAGCCCTTCAGTATCATCACCGCTCATCCATTCGCTTTCTTTATTAGTCCAGGCCGGTTCATTCCATATTTCAAACTTATTCAACTGCCCAATTAAAACAATGCGTTTTTCCATGTTTGCAAATTTTCTTAATTTCTCAGGCAACAACAAGCGACCTTGTCCATCCATTTCACATTCGGTTGCGTTACCAATGAGAAAACGTTTCAGTCTTCCCGCCATTTTATTAAGAGTCGGTAACTTACTAATAGTTAATTCCAGTTTTTCCCATTCAGGCACGGGATATAGCCAAAGGCAGCCATTCTCACCCACACATTTATCATCAACCGCAACAGTCACAACCATCTGGCAGTCGCAATTTTCCTGTATTTCGGCACGATACCGTGTAGGTACTGCAAGACGCCCTTTAGCATCTAAATTGATTGAACTGACACCACGAAACAAAACCGACCTCAACAAAAAACCAAAAAAACCCTTTTTCACCACTTTTTACCACTTGATAACTACTATAGTTTTCTATTTATTTTTCGTCAAGACTGTTTCTTATTAAATTCTTTCTTTTTCTACAATGACTTATATTTTTTTAAAATATTTTTCTTGACAAATATTAATTTATACAAAAAATACCCTGTTAATCATTAGCTTATTGTTTTATTCACAAGTAATTCATTAAATACATAAAATATTGTCGAATCTTGATCTTATTAATTTAATTGATAAATATGATTTTTTATCGGCAGTATTTACCTGATAAATTGAAACGTTCTTATAATCCTAGATAAATCAGCATTGCAGAATGCTGATCTGTGTATTGATAATGTTTAAAGGATAGAGCCTTGACTGAATTGCAATACCCTCAACTTTCTGATGCCATATTATTTGTTGCTTAGGAGCGAGAGTTTAAGGTAAAAGGGAGGGTCTTTATCTAGATTGGATATTACCCCACCCCTCGGCATGCAACAGGATATCCCACTCGTCATGTTAATTAATGCCATATACTTGGCGAATTTTTACAAGCAACTGAAAATATTCGTCATGTTTAGGTATAATTCCTTAAAGCTATCAATTAAAGCTTGAGAAGAGAAAAAATTCAATCGCTTTGCAACAGACAAACACAATGACAACTAAAGCCACTAATATTGACGACACTACCGGTTTTGTGATCCAGAACAACCCCTGGATGCAGATGATTCCCGTTATGTTGACTTATCTGTTTGCCGAGGTACCCCGCAAATAGCGGAGAGTATTACCCGGAATATTAGTCGTACCGATGAAGACAAGTTCTTGCAATTATTATTTACAGGACATCGCGGTTCGGGTAAAACCACCGAATTACTCCGTTTAAAACAAAAACTGGAATCCCAGGGATTTTTTACCATCTATCTGGATATTGAGGAAATATTAGACCTGGGTTCACTGAGTTATCTGGATGTGCTTGTCGCCATTGCCAAACACGTCCAGATTGCTTTGCATGAACAGAAAATGCCACTATCTGAAGAGCTGTTGAACAATATTGCAGAATGGTTTGCAGAACATATTATTGAAGATAAGATGGAAACCAGCGATGAAGTGGGTGTTGAGACGGGAGGGAAATTGGCTGTAAAAACTCCTTTTTTTGAACTCTTTGCAAAAATAACCGCCAATTTCAAAGCGGCCAGTAGCCGTCGTGAAACTATTCGACACAATTTAAAACGTGAAATCAGCGTTTTTATTTACCAGTTAAATACCCTGATTGGAGCAGCGCGTCAGACGGTACAAAACAATCAGTACAAAGACCTGGTTATCATTGTAGATGGTCTTGAAAAAATGCATTACGAACGCAATGAAAACCATCAATCATCTCATCACGAATTATTTGTACGCCATGCCGAACAACTCCGCTCTCCTGAGTGCCATATTATCTACACGGTACCTGTTTCACTGGCATACAACCAAAATCTGGGTGCTGATTTTGATGGAATCAAGGTATTACCCATGGTCAATATCAATAAAGATGGCATTCAGAAACTAGTTGAAATTATTGAACAGCGTGTCGAGGTGAGGTTAGTATTCGACACGATTGAATTACTTGAAGCCCTAGCAAAAACCAGTGGTGGCGTGGTTCGTGATCTGATGCGTTTAATTCGCATGTCAACTGAAACCGATGCTGAAAAAATCAGCTTAAATGATGTCACTTACGCAATCAACACCTTAAAAAAACAATATGATCGCTTAATCCGTAATGAAGATATTAAAATCTTCAAACAAATCAAGAAAACAAAACGTGTTCAGTCCGATGAATCATTTGCCCGGCTACTCAATTTGCGATTGATACTTGAATATGAAAATGGTAATCGCTGGGCGGATTTACACCCCGTGATTGATCAGATCGACTGGGTTAAAGAGGCATTAAGTGAGCCAGAAAACTGAAAGTCAAGAAAAAATAATAAGTCGAATCAGGCAAGCATTATCCCGGACGAGTCATGGTTTTAACCTGTTTTTTGCCTTAGTCAATTTGCCTGAACAAAGAAAGATAATAACCGCCAGACTGATTCAGCAACTAAAACGACCGGTGATTGAAATATCCGTCAATAGCGCAGAACTGGAAGGAACAACCCTGGATGCCTGGTTACTCCCCCAATTACAATCCGCACCGCAAGACAGCATCATTTTTTTATACAATCTCAATACCGTACTGCCCTCCGAAAAAAAAGCCCTGCGCCACTATCTACAACGACTCAATTGGCGACGTTCTTCACTGGCAGGCATACAACGCCCCCTGCTAATCTGGCTACCGCTCTATGCAATAGAACAACTGGCTGAATATGCCCCCGATTTTTATGACTGGTATAGCAATGTCTATGAATTTTCCGCATCCCTGGAAGATAAAGAAAAACTGGAAACGTATTTTCGCACAGAATTTGACACAACCAATGTACATTCTGCAAACCGCATGAGTCGCCAAGATAAGCAACAATGGTTACGTACCTTATCTGTTTTGCTCACTGAAAACCGTAAAAATAATAAATTTCGTGTTAAATTATTAGTAGACTTAGGCAGACTACACGAAGCTATTGGTAATCTTGACAATGCACTGGAAAGTTATAATGAAGCACTGGCCATAAGACAGGA
>CAYNRB010000033.1:0-20366 GCA_964399475.1 uncultured Methylomarinum sp. | reverse complement strand
CCTTAGTATGCATGCCCAAATACTCTGAAACCAGGAAGAACGATCCAAAAATCAGTATCAAATCATTGGCTTCTGCATTTTTTTCTGCTGCGTTAAAAGCCTCGGAAAAATTACTAAACCCTTTTGATACGTTGTTTACTTCACATTGACTAAAACATTCCTGCATAAAAAGTTCGCTGGCAACTCGCCCGTTATTCAGAGGTGATATATACCAGTGATTTATGACAGGTTTAATAATTTCTATTACACCCTTAATATCTTTATCTTTCATCATGGAAAAAACAGCCTGAATTTTTTTTCCTGCAAAATCGCTAGAGAGATAGTCCAGCAAAGCCGTTACTGCCTGGGGGTTATGGGCAACATCTAGTAATACCGGAACATCCCCCTGAATAACTTGAAAACGTCCATTTAACTTAGCATTCTCCAGACCTTTATGGATAGAGACTTCGGATACGGGTAAAACGTTATTTAACAGAGTCACGGTCATTAGTGCTGAGGAAGCATTTCGGAATTGATGGTTTCCTTTTAGTGCCAGTTCAGGTAAATCATTGTACTCACATGGCTTAGATTCTGTTGACTGCCAATTCCAATTTGGCTTTTTTATTTGAAAATCAAACTGGTGTTTAATACGAAATAAAGGTGAGTTTTTTTTGTTTGCTACCTGTAAAAGTGATTCTGGAGGATCTAAATCACCAATAACAGCAGGAACATTCGTCCTAAAAACCCCAGCTTTTTCATAGCCAATCGCCTCGCGGGTTTCTCCTAGCCAATCAACATGATCTATACAAATACTAGTAATCAGAGAGACATCTGAATCAATAATATTGACTGCATCTAAGCGACCGCCTAAACCTACTTCCAGCAATTGTATATCTAATTCAGATTGCCAGAAAATATCTAATGCAGTCAGTGTGCCAAATTCGAAATAACTAAGAGAGACATCCTTTCTAATTCGATCAATTCTATCAAAAGTCCGACAAATTAAATCATCCGAAACTGCGAGTCCATCAATTCTGATACGCTCATTGTATTTTAGAATATGTGGAGAAGTATAAGCACCTACTCGGTAACCTTGCGCTCTATAAATAGCTTCTAAAAAAGCAATACATGAACCTTTACCATTGGTCCCTGCAACTGTTATGGTAAGAGGTTTTATGCCCTTTGGATTAAGTGCTTTGAAAACACTCGCCGCTCGCTCTAATCCTAAATCAATAGCTCGTGGATGAAATTGTTCTTGCCACTTTAACCAATCATCAAGCGAAGAAAATCGAGTCATTTTATAGGGTGATTTCAGTGAAGAGGTATGAGATAAGGTCGTTAACTAGCACCATAGCATTTTTAATACTCCAAATATTTTTTAAAGCACATAGTGGGCTGCGAAATACTTGCTGCTGGAAGATAGAAAAAGGCCAAACAAGCCACTCAGTCATTAAGGATCCTATTCCAATTCCGAATTTTCTTTCTTCTCATTGTATTCTGTAGCTACATTTTCTATTTCAGCAATATCCTCTTGCTCAGTGCTTTCTTGCTTTGCACTGTAAGTTGACATTAACATCGATAAGATGCTTGCTACTTTTTCTCGCATTTCACGGCGATCAATAATCATATCAATAGCACCATGCTCCAGAAGGAATTCACTACGTTGGAACCCTTCGGGTAATTTTTCTCTTACTGTTTGCTCTATTACGCGCGGACCTGCGAAACCGATTAAAGCATTAGGTTCTGCAATATTAATATCCCCCAGCATTGCTAAACTCGCTGAGACTCCCCCCATAGTCGGATCGGTCATCACTGAAATATAAGGAATGCCTGCCTCAGATAATTTGGTTAATACCGCACTGGTTTTAGTCATCTGAAACAAAGAAAACAAGGATTCTTGCATTCTTGCCCCACCACTTGCAGTAAATACAATAAAGGGTATGCCTAATTCCAGGCTTTTATTGACCCCACGTACGAAACGTTCTCCCACAACGGAACCCATTGATCCGCCCATAAAGCTAAAATCAAAAGCTGCTGCGACTATACCTTGTCCTTTGAGAGTGCCTTGCATGACAACCAAGGCATCGTGTTCTTTACTGGATTTTTGAGCCTGAATCAGACGATCCTTATATTTTTTTGTATCTTTAAATTTTAAAGGGTCGTTAGCTCTGAGTCCCGTGCCTATTTCTAGTATAATTTCTTCATCCAGAAAAAGGTGTAAACGCTTTCTGGCAGAAATACGTATATGATGTTCGCATTTTGGACAAACATTATCATTCTTTTCTAGTTCTGCATTATATAAAATAGCATCACAACTGGAACATTTATTCCACAAGCCTTCTGGAACTGTAGTTTTTTTTAATGAAGACTCTGTTCTAATGGTGGCCGGGATTAGTTTTTCAAACCAATTCATCGTCTATACTCCAAATGTTTGCCTAAAGATCCATTGCCTGACGCATGGATTTCATCAATTCAATAATTTCTGTTTTGGCTTTTTCAGGGTGATCCAGGTTTTCTGCAATTTTGTTAATAAAAGCACTACCTACTACTACGCCATCTGCAATATGTGCTATTACACCCGCTGTTTCAGCATCTTTGACACCAAAGCCTACACAAACGGGCAATTGCGTGTTGGCTCTAATCTCAAGTAGCTTATTTTTAACATCATCTGTATCCAGATGTCCTGCACCTGTTACACCTTTTAAAGAAACATAATAGAGATACCCACTGCCGACATTATCCATTTTTTTGATTCTTTCCGCTGAACTATTAGGCGCCAGTAAAAATATTTGATCAATCTCTTTTGCTTTTAATAATTGCACACACTCTTCTGCCTCTTCGGGTGGCAAATCGACTGTCAATACCCCATCAATACCGGCTTGTTGTGCGGCATCAGCAAAATTTTCATATCCCATTATTTCAATGGGGTTTAAATAGCCCATTAATACTAAAGGAGTCTGCTGATCTTTTGTTCTGAATTCTGAGGCCAGTTCTAATACTTTTCTCAACCCCATATGATGCTCCAAGGCACGTTCGCTGGCTCTTTGAATGACAGGGCCGTCGGCCATAGGATCAGAAAAGGGCACACCCAATTCAATCACATCGGCTCCTGCCTCAACCATTGCATGTAACAAAGGAACGGTAAATTCAGGATTAGGGTCACCTGCTGTAATAAAAGGCACTAATGCTTTTCGGCCTGTTTCAGCCAACTGATCAAATGTGGCTTTTAATCTGCTCATACTATAATCCCTTCGCGTTGGGCTATCGTATGCATATCTTTATCACCCCGTCCTGACAAGTTTACAATTAGTATTTGATCTTTATCCATAGTCGGCGCTAATTTCATTGTGTAGGCCATTGCATGACTGGATTCAAGCGCTGGAATAATACCTTCAAGTCTGGTTAAGGCATGAAAGCCTTCCAAAGCTTCAGCGTCAGTGATATTAACGTATTCAGCTCTGCCGATATCTTTAAGCCATGAATGCTCTGGTCCTACACCAGGATAATCCAGACCTGCCGATATAGAATGCGTTTCTATGATCTCACCATCATCATCAGACATTAAATAGGTTCGGTTGCCATGTAAAACACCGGGTCGACCTGCACACAATGGCGCTGAATGTCTACCGGTTTCAATCCCATCTCCAGCAGCTTCTACCCCATAAATTTTAACGGAAGCATCATCAAGGAAGGGATAAAACAAACCAATTGCATTGGACCCACCGCCAACACAAGCGACTAAAGCGTCAGGTAGTCGATCAGTCATTTCCAGACATTGGTGTTTGGCTTCACGACCAATGATTGCCTGAAAATCACGAACCATCGCTGGATAAGGATGTGGGCCTGCAACGGTACCGATAATATAAAAAGTATCATCAATATTAGTCACCCAGTCTCTCATGGCTTCATTCAAAGCATCTTTTAATGTACGAGAGCCTGATTCAACTGCAACAACTGTTGCACCCAGTAATTTCATTCGATACACATTTAGAGCTTGTCTTTGTACGTCGACAGCGCCCATATAAATTACACATTCCAGACCTAGTCTTGCTGCAACAGTTGCTGTTGCTACGCCATGTTGCCCCGCACCCGTTTCGGCGATAATCCGAGTTTTACCCATCCGCTTAGCCAATAGAATCTGGCCTACCGTATTATTAACTTTATGCGCACCCGTATGGTTTAAATCTTCACGTTTTAAATAGATTTGAGCACCGCCGAGTACTTTACTCCAGCGTTGAGCATGATAGAGTGGAGAAGGTCTTCCTACGTAATGTTTTAAATCCAGGTCAAGTTCGGCAATAAAATCAGGATCCTTCATGTATCGCTGATAAGCAGCATTTAATTCGGTAATAGCAGGCATTAATGTTTCTGCTACAAAAATCCCACCATAAGGGCCAAAGTGACCTTTTTCATCCGGCATGTTATACATGTCAGTCATAATAATTTATCGCCTTCTTTAATCTCTTGAATAAATGTAGCCATTTTTCCAGCATCTTTAATGCCTTTTTGGGATTCAACTCCACTACTCACATCTACCGCATACGGGGAAACAGATTGAACTGCTTGTCTAATGTTTTCCACACCCAGGCCACCTGCTAACACAACTGGTAAAGGTCTGTTTTGTGGAATCAGTTTCCAGTTGAACTGACTGCCACTTCCCCCTTTTATTCCTGGATGATAAGCATCTAATAAAATAGCAGATGCATCATCATAACGAGTAATGCAACTCATTATATCAAGCCCTGGTTTCATTCTAATAGCCTTCATATATGGTTTGTTATAAATCCTGCACTCATCAGGATTTTCATCGCCATGAAATTGAATACACCCTATAGGTACATTATTTAATACATCCCTGATTCGTGATGATTTTTCATCAACAAATAATGCCACTACGGTTACAAAAGCGGGTAAGGCATTTACAATTTCCACTGCACGTTCAATGGAAACATGCCGAGGGCTAGGAGGATAAAAAACCAGGCCTATTGCATCAATCCCTAGTTTAGCAGCAACGACAGCATCTTCAGCCTGAGTAAAACCACAAATTTTTACACGCGTTCGCATATATTCAAATTAACTAGCAGAAACAGAAATCTATTTAACAAATGTTCTTCAGATAGCCATCTAGGATAACATAAAATGCATGGATTTTATTGTTCGAAATAACGAAAAAAGGCTGAACAAAGTCAGCCTTTTTTAATTTCTACAAAAGTTGAGCCTATTCTAGGTTTTCTAGTTTATTTTTACCTTCCATGAATGTACAAGAAAAATAAAAACCAGAAAATACAATCATTATAATAATGCTCACTATTTTTCATTTAATTTTATATTAATCACTCTAAGTGTTGCTAACACAGCAGCAAAAACCTGATTCGAATGCACGCCTCTGGTTCTAATAGTTTTATCATTGGCATCCCAGGTAATGACACATTCTGTTAATGCGTTAGTATGTCCACCTTTAGGAATTCTGACTTCATAATCAACTAAAGCAGGTAAAGTATAATTATGCAAATTCAATACCTTATTAATGGCATCTATAAACGCATCAAAACCACCATTTCCGGAACCTGAGGCAAGATGAGTTTCCCCTTTCACCTCAACACGCAAACTAACCGTTGCTTCCAGATTGTAAGCACTGGTAATCACACAGTTAAGTAATTTGATGTGTTGGTAGCTTTTACTCTCTAAAACATCGGCAATAATAAAAGGCAGGTCATCTGTCGTTATGGTTTGTTTAGAGTCACCTAATTTTACAATTCTGGCCAATACCTTTTTTTGATTTTCTTCAGAAAGATCAAGTTCCAGTAATTCCAGGTTTTTTTTCAAAGAGGCTTTTCCACTCATTTTGCCTAAGGCATAACTATGAATACGTGAAAACCGTTCGGGTATTAATTTGCTTTTATACAAGTCTCCTTTTTGATCACCATCTGCATGAATACCGGCTGTTTGGGTAAACACATCAGCACCAATAATCGGTGCATTGGCTCCTACTCTTTTTCCAGAGAAATTTTCTACCAGATTACTGGTTCGAACTAGATGACTTTCATCTATGGATATATTCATGCTCATTTTGTCACGCAAAACCACAGCAACCTGTGCTAATGATGCATTACCAGCCCGCTCACCCAGACAATTAATAGTACAGTGAATTGAATTAATACCAGCACGTACTGCTGACATTACATTAGCTGTAGCCAAACCATAGTCATTGTGAGGATGAAAATCAAACTGAAGTTCAGGATAACGATTACACATATCGCCAAGGCTGTGAAATACCTCATCAGGAGACATGACACCTAATGTGTCCGGCAACATAAAATGGCTAATACCAGATCGTTGAATTTTATCCATTAATGAAAAAACATAGTCACGATTATCATGATATCCATTTGACCAGTCTTCCAGGTAAACATTGACTTGTAGCCCTTTACCCAAAGCATATTTGACTGTTTTAAGAATGTCATTTACATGTTGTTCTAAAGTTTTCCCTAATTGGTCGCGACAATGTTTTTCGCTACCTTTGGTGAGTAGATTAATGACACTGCCGCCAGCATCCAATATCCAGTCCACACTGCGCATGTGATCTACAAATCCCAAAACCTCAACGCAGCCATCGAAACCTTCTTCACGCGCCCATTGATTAATGCGTGTCACAGCTTGCTTTTCACCTTCTGAAACGCCCGCTGAGGCAACTTCTATGCGGTCAACCCGAAGTGATTGTAATAAAGCTTTCGCAATATTAACCTTCTCATCCGGTGAAAATGAAACACCTTGAGTTTGCTCTCCATCGCGAAGTGTAGTATCCATTAACTGGATATGTCTGGATTGAATGGACATATTTTTATTGATTACTGATTACCGATTAAGCCCATAGCCAAGGGTAGAGCTGTTTATGTTTTTCTTCGTACTGGCCAATTTTATCCAGATGCTGTAGTGTAAGACCGATATCATCTAGTCCTTTTATAAGGTTATTTTTGCGGAAAGAATCTAATGCAAAGTTAAACCCATTTCCAGCGGGTGTTATTAGTTTTTGATTTTCTAAATCAACCGTAAACAATACGCCTTCATTGGCAGATATTTCGTCCATTAACTTTTTCAACTGATCCTTATTGACCTTAATCGGCAAAATACTATTTTTAAAACAGTTGTTATAAAAAATGTCTGCGTAACTGCTAGATATAATGGTATTAAAGCCATAATCAGCAATGGCCCAAGGCGCATGCTCGCGCGATGAACCGCAACCAAAATTATCACCAGCAACTAAAATTTTGGCTCCATTAAATGCAGGTTTGTTAAGTTCAAAATCAGCATTATCTGTCCCATCTTCATTAAAACGCCAATCATGAAACAAATGTTGTCCAAATCCACTACGCTCAACTTTTTTAAGGAATTGCTTAGGTATAATCTGGTCGGTATCAACATTACTACGATTCATTAATGCTACAATACTTTCATGATTTTTATAAATTTCCATAATATTTTCAGCGCCTCTTAAAGTGTACGGATATCAACAAAATGCCCGGCTGTAGCCGCTGCCGCAGCCATTGCAGGGGATACCAAGTGGGTACGACCTCCTTTACCTTGGCGCCCTTCAAAATTTCTATTTGAAGTTGATGCACTACGTTGCCCCACTGTTAGCTCATCACCATTCATTGCCAGACACATTGAGCAACCAGGATCTCTCCATTCCCAGCCAGCTTCAATAAATATTTTATCCAAGCCTTCTTTTTCAGCCTGTTTTTTTACATGATAAGACCCTGGTACAGCAATAGCGGTAACCCCATCAACCACTTTTTTACCCTTTGTAACTTCGGCTGCTATGCGAAAATCTTCAATCCGTCCATTGGTGCAAGAGCCAATAAAAATTAAATCAACAGAAATATCTGTTATTTTCGTATGTGCTTCCAGCCCCATATATTTCAAGGCATTTTCACAGGCCTGACGCTTGATTTCATCATCAAAATCTTCCGGTGCTGGAACTATGCCAGTAACACCCGTTACTTGTTCAGGTGAAGTTCCCCAGCTTACTTGAGGTTCAATATCGGAGGCATTGATAGTCACAATGGTATCAAATTCAGCGCCGTCATCACTGGGTAAGCTTTTCCAATATACCAAAGCTTTATCCCAGTTTTCGCCTGAGGGTACAAATTCTTTTCCTTCAAGATAATCAAAGGTTTTTTGATCCGGAGCAACCAAGCCAGCTCTAGCGCCTGCTTCAATGGCCATATTACATAAAGTCATTCGCCCTTCAACCGTCAGGTTGGAAATAGCAGTGCCAGCATATTCAATCACATGGCCTGTTCCACCCGCTGTTCCAATTTTACCGGTTATCGCTAAAGCAATATCTTTAGCGGATGCAAATTTTGACAGCTCACCGTCAATTTGAATCAGCATGGTTTTAGATTTTTGTTGAGGCAATGTTTGAGTTGCCATCACATGTTCAACTTCTGAGGTTCCTATACCAAACGCTAAGGCACCAAAAGCACCATGTGTCGCGGTATGGCTATCACCACAAACAACAACCATGCCAGGATGAACAAAACCATGTTCAGGTACAACCACATGAATAACTCCGTTATTTGGGTTTTTCATATCATAAAGATTCAAGCCATTTTCCTGACAATTTTCTGCCATAGTCTCAATCTGTATCTTTGCAATAGGATCTTTAATAGGCAGATCCCTGTCTTTAGTTGGTACACAGTGATCCATGGTAGCCAAAACGCTATGAGGATTTCGCACCTTACGATTAGCCTGTCTTAACCCTTCAAATGCTTGTGGGCTAGTAACTTCATGCATTAAATGACGGTCAACATAAATTAAAGGGGCTTGGCCTTGTGGCTCAACCACTAGATGGCTGTCCCAAATCTTTTCGTACATCGTTTTTTTCATAATCTTTTCCAAACTTAATAATCCACTTGTACTATATTTATAGTAAATAGCTTGATTTGTCAGTGGATATTTATATTGTTGTGCTCCCCTATTGTTTAGGAGTAACCGAGTATTGTCTCTTATATTAAATACATTATGCAACCAAGAATTATTCTCAGTATTTATAAATTTTAATGAAATCGACAATTGTCAACAATAAGGAAACAATTAATTAATAAATTGCTATATTGTCAATAATTAAATTAAGCGTATAGTAGTCAAAATAAATTGTGGTTGACAGAAAAGGCTTTTGTTGATCTAAAGCATTCTATCGAAATTGTAGTGGCGTGCTTTCATTGCTTACTCATCCCATTTTGTTAAAAAATTCATTACCTCCTCATTGAATAGCAGTACATGAATGCTGCGTCCTTTATGGCCTCCTTAAGCAATTGCTGAAAGAGGTTTTTTTTTGCATTTAATTAAACAATGTTCAGTTAGCGTTCACTGTCTCTTTGTTATTCTAATCCCAACATCAATGAAACAACTGGAGTCGCTATGAAAACCTTAGTTTTAATAACAATGCTTATGTCTATTCCATTAATAGGTCAGGCAAAAAATTGGAAACATGACAATTTCGATAAACATCATAATCATTCATCTTTTTGGGAAAATGTAGAAAGACGTCAATACAGACAACATGAGCGTATTGACCAGGGAATACAGAGTGGTCAGTTAACCCGTCGTGAGGTTAAAAAACTGAAGCGTAAAAAAAGATATGTAGCTAAACAAATTAGAAATATTAAACGTCACCGTTATTTAAGCTATGAAGACAAAAGCTGTGTAAACGAATATTTAGATAACTACAGTGCGAAGATTAGACACTATAAACACAATGACCATTACGCACGTAGAAACAAATATAATCGCCATAAAGATAATTACCAGTCACATAATCATCAATATGATCGGAATTATAAAAAAGACCGTTATTATAGAAAAGATCGTCAATTTTCCTGGGCAAAGAATGATTATTCTGCGGGTATTTATTTTAAATATTAAACTTAGGGGTGAAGGTATAATAATTTCAGGAACTTATTTTATCCTCACTTCTAAGAGGCTGTCCGAGAATAGAAACCTTAAAAACATCAAAAGAATATATAGTGTTTAAATTTAATTAAAACACTATATGTTGTTTGTAAACTCAGTTATATGTTAGTTTTTGGGTAGCCTCCCTGGCAACAAACTATGTGGAAACTTTTCAACGCCGACTGATTATCTAAATTAATACTGAGAACATTCAATGCACGAAAAAATCATAGCAAATTTAAAATCAATGGAAGAAAAAGAAAATATCTGTATTTTGTTTGCTTGTGAGTCTGGTAGCAGAGCCTGGGGTTTTCCCTCAGCAGATAGTGACTATGATGTTCGTTTTATCTATGTTAGACCTATGGATTGGTATCTCCGTGTTGATTATGAATTTTGCAGAGATGTTATAGAGCAACCCATTAACGACCTTCTTGATATAAACGGTTGGGATTTAAAGAAAGCATTAAAACTCATGCGTAAATCAAATCCAGCGTTAATAGAATGGTTCAATTCGCCTATCGTTTACTGTACAAATCATATGTTTACTGAAGACTTTAAAAAGTTAATTACAGCTCATTATTCGCCACGGTCTTGTTTCTACCATTATTCACATATGGCAAATGGTAATTTCCGTGAATTTCTGCAAGGTGATACTGTCAGAATTAAAAAGTACTTTTATGTTTTACGTCCTGTTTTAGCGATGCAATGGATAGAGCAAAACCGAGGTATTGTACCTATGGAATTTGCAGAACTGGTTGAAGAGTTAGTGCATGAGCCTAAACTAAAATTAGCCATAGAAAAATTAATAACTGATAAACGCAAAGGCTTTGAGAGTGCTTACTTGCCACGAATAAACATTATCAGCGAGTTTATTGAGTCTAAATTATTGCACTTTAAAGAGAAGGCTCAAGAGCAGGAAAAACAAGAAACTGATTTCAGTCTTTTGAATCCGTTTTTTGATGATGTTCTTAATGGTAAATATGGTTAAAGAAACGTTGTCAAAATATTTTCTCTTAATTGGTAAAGCCTGCTTCATTCCCATAATCCATTCTTCCAGCAGCCCAAAATTACATCATTCCACTGTCACACTCTTCGCTAAATTTCTTGGCATATCAACATCATGACCTAAGCGAATAGCGACTTCCATAGCTAATAATTGCACGGCAACTAGCATTTCAAAAAACTCTAACATGGGATGTTCTTGCGCTTCAATTTGGATAATATCATCCGCTAATTCAAAAGGCTCGGAAGTAATGGCAATGATAGTTGCATCACGGGCAGACAATTCCTCTACATTACTTTTAATTTTATCGTAAAGTAAGGATTTACCCATTAAAGCAATGGTAAATAACTCTGCATCAGCTAGTGCTATTGGGCCATGTTTCATTTCTCCTGCCGGATAACCTTCAGCATGCAAATAACTTATTTCTTTAAGCTTTAATGCACCTTCCAAAGCTAAGGGATAAAAAATATCTCTGCCAATAAAAAAGAACCCATGCCCATGTAAACAACGTTTAGATAATCGATGAATGCGATCATGCATAGGCAAATGTACTTTAACAGCCTGATGTGCATGTTTCATGGCTTGAATTTCTTTCGCTAAATTTTCAGCTGAAAGCGTATGACGTAATTGTCCCCAATAAGTGGCAAGTAACCACAAGGCCATGACTTGTGCGGAAAACGCTTTGGTTGATGCGACACTTTTCTCAATCCCTGCTCTTAACAATATTGATACATCAGACTCTCGTATAATCGAACTATTATCTACATTACAAAAAGCTAAAACAGACAAGCCCTGAGATTTGACTACTTTGAGTACCTCAAGCGTATCCGCAGTTTCTCCAGATTGGCTGATCACCACAAATAAACAGTTCTTATCTAGAATAGGTTCTCGATAACGAAATTCACTGGCTATAGTAATATTGGTAGGCACTTTGGCTAAACGTTCTATTAAATAACTTGCAACCATAGCGGCGTGATAACTGGTACCACAAGCACAAATTGTTATGGATGAAAATTTGAGTAACCATTCTGGATCCAATTCCTCTAAATTCACTCGGTCGTCATCCAAACGACCCATCAAACTTTCATTTAAAATTTGAGTTTGTTCATAAATCTCTTTTTCTATGAAAAACCTAAAGCCTTCTTTTTGTGCAGAAAAACGGCTACTAGCCATGGCTTTAAATTCGGGTATAATTTTTTCACCTTGCGCATCAGTCAAAACCAGCTCATTGCGTGTTGCATAACCTAATTGCCCATCTTCCAAATATAAAGACTCTTTGCAGTATTCTAATAAGGGCGCGTCAGACGAGCCAAAATAGCATCCCGTTTCGGAAAAAGAAACTTGTAAAGGGGAGCCTTTTTTTGCAAAATAAATTCGCTCTGGGTCTTGCTCTGAAATCAATAAAATGGCAAATGCACCGTGCAAATCTTCTATCATTAGCTGAAAAGCTTTCCAGGGATCACTCTGATGTTCTAGCTTGGCTTCAAACAAATGCACAATGACTTCACTATCAGTCTGGCTAATGCACTCAGTTGATAATGTTTTCTTCAGTGCTTGATAATTTTCTATAATGCCATTATGTACCACATAACTGTGTGTCAAATGATGTGGGTGTGCATTTAACTCCGTCGGTTTGCCATGGGTTGCCCAGCGTGTATGACCTATTCCAACGCCAAAGCCTTCTGATTGATAGTCTGATAATTTATTACGTAAATTTTCCAGCTTACCCACTGCTTTAAAAGCACGAATACCTTCTTCTTGCATAACAGCAATTCCTGCTGAATCATAGCCACGATACTCTAGTTCTTTTAAACCATCTAACAAAATTGAATTGATTGAATCTGAACCTATATAACCTACAATGCCACACATATTTAATCCTTAAAATCTGCTGATAAGTCTATTATACCGCGTAAAACTCTTTTGCTGTTTAACCTGCGAAAGCCAGGTGAAATAAAAAATTATAGTGCAAACGATAGGTTTTATGGTCAATTACCAATAAATTAATTATAAAGGTGGTTTCCAACAATAAATAGACCAAACTTTCTTGTCTTTTTGTTCCTGATCAAACCATCTCAATCGTTACGTAGAATAACTATGCGCCTCTTGAGATTGTTTAATCAGAAACAAAAATCCTACGCAATTCTGGCATATTTATTATTGGAAACCACCTAACACTTAAGTCGCAATGTTTTAATTATTGAATCAATTACTTGTACTAGAAACTGTGATCCAACAGGTTTTTCTAGGATCATAGCTGATAGACGATAAATTATCTCTAATCTAACCGTTCAATTGCTAACTTGAAAACTGTTCCGATACCCCTCATATTAGTATTAACTAATAATACATATAGGAGTTTCTGATATGCGAATGGATAAATTAACCAGTAAGTTTCAGCAAGCTTTAGGTGATGCGCAAAGCTTGGCTTTAGGCAAGGATCATCAGTTTATTGAGCCTATTCATGTGTTGCATGCACTGATTGAACAACAAGGTGGCAGTATTAAACCTTTGCTGGTTCAAATTAGCGTTAATGTACATGCCATGCAAAATGAGATTAATCAGCAAGTAGACAGGCTAGCTACGGTATCAGGGGCAGCTGGTGATGTTCAGTTATCAAATGAATTATCTCGCATGTTGAATTTAACCGATAAATTTGCTCAAAAAAGACAGGATAATTTTATTTCCAGCGAATTGTTTTTACTAGCTGCTTGGGAAGTTAAGGGTACTGTACAGGCTTTGTTAAAAAAGTTTGGGGTGAATAAAAAGTCTTTGGAAGAAGCAATTGATTCTATGCGAGGAGGGCAGTCAGTTAATGATTCAAATGCAGAAGATCAAAGACAGGCTTTAAAAAAATATACTATTAATCTCACAGAAATGGCTGAACAAGGCAAACTGGATCCAGTCATTGGTCGTGATGATGAGATTAGGCGCACTATTCAGGTTTTACAACGTAGAACTAAAAACAACCCCGTACTGATTGGTGAACCTGGCGTGGGTAAAACAGCCATTGTTGAGGGTTTAGCACAACGAATAGTCAATGGCGAAGTCCCTGAAGGCGTTAAGGGAAAACAACTTTTATCATTGGATATGGCAGCCTTAATTGCTGGCGCCAAATTTCGCGGTGAATTTGAAGAACGTTTAAAAGCTGTTTTGAATGATGTGGCTAAACAGGAAGGCCAGATTATTCTGTTTATTGATGAACTGCATACTATGGTCGGTGCAGGTAAGGCGGAAGGCGCTATGGATGCGGGTAATATGTTGAAACCCGCATTAGCCAGAGGGGAATTGCATTGTGTTGGCGCGACCACGCTAGATGAATATCGCTTATATATAGAGAAAGATGCCGCATTGGAACGCCGTTTTCAAAAAGTCCAGGTTGATGAGCCGAGTGTTGAAGATACGGTTGCCATTTTACGTGGTTTGAAAGAACGTTATGAAGTTCATCATGGGGTTGATATTACAGATCCCGCCATTGTTGCAGCAGCAACTTTATCTCATCGTTATATTTCTGATCGGCAATTACCTGATAAAGCTATTGATTTGATAGATGAGGCAGCCAGTCGAATTCGTATGGAAATTGATTCTAAACCGGAAGTAATGGATAAACTGGATAGGCGTTTGATTCAATTAAAAATTGAACGCGAAGCCATGAAAAACGAATCGGATAGAGCTTCAAAGAAAAGATTAACTATATTGAAAACTGAAATATCAGAATTGGAAAAAGAATATTCGGATCTTGAAGAAATATGGAAAGCTGAAAAAGCTGCTTTGCAAGGCTCTGTTTCAATTAAAGAACAATTAGAACAAGCAAGATTCAAACTTGAAACGGCGAGTCGTACTAATGATTTGGCCGTGATGTCTGAATTGCAATATGGTGTGATTCCAAAATTAGAAAAAGAATTAGATCTTGCATCTCAAGCTGAAATGCAGGATATGAGTTTGCTCAGGAATAAAGTAACCGATGAGGAAATTGCTGAAGTAGTCTCCAAATGGACAGGCATTCCTATTTCCAAAATGATGGAAGGAGACAGAGATAAACTATTAAGAATGGAAACAGAATTGGGTAAACGCGTCATTGGACAGCCAGAAGCATTGAAAGTAGTCAGTAATGCTATTCGCCGCTCCAGAGCAGGACTGTCTGATCCTAATCGCCCTAATGGTTCCTTTTTATTCTTAGGGCCTACTGGAGTCGGAAAAACAGAATTATGCAAAGCACTGGCAGAATTCATGTTTGATACCGATGATGCTATGGTACGTATTGATATGTCCGAATTTATGGAAAAACATTCGGTTGCCAGATTAATTGGTGCCCCTCCTGGGTATGTAGGATATGAAGAAGGCGGTTATCTAACCGAAGCTATACGTAGAAAACCATATTCTGTGATTTTATTGGACGAAATAGAGAAAGCTCATCCCGATGTTTTTAATATCTTGTTACAAGTGCTAGATGATGGGCGATTAACAGATGGTCAGGGAAGAACCGTCGATTTTAGGAATTCAGTGATTATAATGACCTCTAATCTGGGTTCGGATAAAATTCAGGAACTGGCAGGAGACGATAATTATGCTGAGATGAAACAGGCGGTTATGGATATTGTCAGTATGCAGTTTCGTCCAGAATTTATCAATAGAATTGATGAATCCGTTGTTTTTCATCCGTTAGGTAAAGAGCAAATTAGAGGCATAGCAAAAAATCAAATTGAACATTTGAAATTGCGTTTACTGGAGAGAGATATTGGTTTTGAGATCAGTGAGCAGGCGCTTGACTTTATTGGGGAGATTGGCTTTGATCCTGTTTATGGTGCCAGACCATTAAAACGAGCCATTCAGAGACAGTTAGAAAACCCATTGGCTAATGAAATCCTGGCTGGAAATTTTATATCAGGCGATAAAATACAAGTCGATTTGGAGGGTGGGAAACTACATTTTGTAAAATAAAGCATTAACTTGACTTCTATTACGTAGGGTGGGAAAGCGATAACGCCTTCCGCTATCGCCCATTCAACCTACGAACTGTCTTTCAAATGTAAGTTCCGTCATACGGGTTAATGAAATCATAGCAGGAAATTTTGTTGCCAGTAATCGGTTTAAAGTTGATTTTAAAGTTGGAAAACTGTTTTTCCAGAGTTAACAGAAAAACAATAACTTAGAAAAAATAATAGGGATGTTGTATCATAGAAGGCTTTTACTGTTTTGCACTCTCCTAAATAATAAAAATGGATTGTTTGGGTTAGATTCAAGAATGGCAAACGATTTTTATTTTTCATTAGATGATTTTGATTATAAACATTTAGGAGAGCTTCGGGTTATGGTAGCAGGTAAGTTTTTGTCGGTTTTTACACCGGCTACAGATGAGCAAAGAAAAGCAAATTTTGAAGATTATTGGATTTTTACTCAGGAACATGGTGGTGAGCTGTTTGAAGATGATAAAGATTTAGCCAAAAAACGGGCAAGACTGAAATATTTTCAGGATAATCCAGTCAAGATGCGTACACCTTTGGCTGATCCTGATGCCTTTTACCGAAACTATGTAGAAATGCAAGATGATCCCAAGTCTTTGGATCGAATGACCCTAATGCTGACCGGTATGTATAAGTTTGCTCGACATGAATGGGTAGGAATTAAAGGTGCTTGGGATGCTATCCCAAATATGGAGAACTCACATTCGGTAGAAGATAAAATTAGTCGCGTTCATCTGGCTGAAGAATTTTGTCATGTTCGTTTGTTTAATGAAATGCTGGTTACCTGTGGTCTGGATAAAGTTGAATGGGTTCCATTAGGGCCAATTAAAGAAAAAATCTATGAGCAATTTCCAAAATTCCCTGGTTTTTTAATAGATTCTCCGGCTTTTGTCACTGAGTTAATGGGTGTGACTTTTTATTGTCATTTACATGCATTAATTGAAGAAATCATGGCTGACGAACCGGAAGTGCGTGATCGTTTGAAAGAATTATTAGACGAAATTACCATTGATGAAGTCGCACATGTTGGCCAAAGAAGAAATTTTATTGGGCCTATTGGCATGAAGATTTCAAAATATCTAGTTAAACCTTTTTACACTATGTTTTTCAATGATATTCCTGAAGTTGCTGAACTATTTGATGTGAAACAGATGATCGAAGATGGAGAGGCATTTGATTTTAATAGTTTGCCTGAACATATGATAGAGCGTAGCTGGATACCTTCTTATTGCAAGGCTGCGACATAAAGTCTATTGTGCCGAAAAATCTTTGATAGAATAATGTCAGGTAAATTGGCCAAAGCTGTCTAGTGGTTTGGAATCAATGTAGAGTGGAATTCAGTCCACTGCTAAATAAAATAGTGTGAATAGTGGGCTAAAGTCCGCTCTACAATACCCATCAAACTAAAAATCATAAAGTACTAGTAACATTGAACAGGGTGATCGGTAAAATCAGGTTACTCGTTACCACCCACATTTAAATTTTAAACTTAAATCTATAGTCTTAGCAGAGATGAATCACCTAATTCTCCATTGTCATTGAACTCAGAAGCATCTTTAGCTATTTTTACACTTCAGAACACACCCTCAAAAAATTCAAAAAGGTACAAAAAACATTAATATTTCATTCGATCAATTAGATTTATCTCAACCATTACTTCAAGCTATTGATGAGCAGGGCTATACCACACCAACTCCGGTTCAGCAGCAGGCTATCCCTTTAATTTTGCAGGGTCAAGATGTACTGGCAGGAGCCCAGACTGGTACGGGAAAAACAGCAGGTTTTGCCCTCCCTTTGCTACAGCTATTACATAATCAGCCCATTCCACAAAAACCGCATCCTATTCGCGCTTTGATTTTAACGCCAACGCGTGAATTAGCAATGCAAGTCCATGAAAGCTTTAAAACCTATGGTAAGCATTTACCTTTATTTTCTGAGGTGGTGTTTGGCGGCGTAAGTATTAACAACCAGATTAGCCGCCTGAAACAGGGCGCAGATATTTTAGTTGCCACACCTGGGCGATTACTGGATTTAATGTATCAAAAACATGTCAATCTATCTCAGGTTCAGTTTTTTGTCTTGGATGAAGCTGATCGCATGTTAGATATGGGATTTATTAGAGATATTCGTAAAGTCATAGATAAATTGCCAGATCAACGTCAAAACCTGCTTTTTTCAGCAACCTATTCTAAAGAAATTAAAACCCTTTCTGCTCAATTGCTGAATAATCCAGTTGAAGTTGCTGTAGCCAGTCAGAATGCTGCGGCTGATTCTGTTTCACAACTTGTTTATGCCATCAAAAAAGAAAATAAGCGAGAATTACTTTCCTGGTTAATTGGAAAAGGTCAATGGCAACAAGTATTAGTGTTTAGCCGAACCAAACATGGTGCTGATCGTTTATGTAAACAATTGATAAAAGATGGTATCCGTTGCAGTGCGTTACACGGTAATAAAAGCCAGGGGGCGAGAACTAGAGCGTTAGAGGGGTTTAAAAACGGTGATGTGACCGCTCTAATTGCTACTGATATTGCTGCACGCGGATTGGATATTGATCAATTACCCCATGTAGTTAATTTTGATTTACCTATGGTCGCTGAAGATTATATTCATCGCATAGGCCGAACGGGCAGGGCGGGTGCAGAAGGTGAAGCCATTTCTCTAGTTACCGTTGAAGAAGCCCATTTATTAGGTGCGATTGAAAAATTATTGAAGAAACAGATCCCCAGAGTTGCCGATACAGGTTATGAAACCGTTATTCTTGATGTAAATAAGAAAATCAAAACTAAAGTACAACCTGATCAGAAACGTAAAAATGATGCGAATCATAAAAAACAAAATACCCGATCTGCTGCTGGTCGGCGGAAGACCTATGGAAATGATCGAAAACCAGGGGGTAATAGAAATAGAGCTAAAGTTGCTGGTAACAAGTAAATATATCTTTGATTGTAAAAGGGGTGTTTATTTTTAGGAATGAGGGTTTAATAGCTTCAATTTTTTTGCCTCCGTAGAACTTGCTGGTTGCAGTACAAAAAATAATTGTTCTTGCATATTTATTCTCCGAATAGGCTCTTCCAGATTGAATGCATTAATCTAATTCACTTCCGTAACTTATTAAATCTTCATTCCATACTTAGGCAACTCGCAATAACTCAACTACTATGGACTGAAAGTCCATAGGTTGTTTTAAAACGACTGAAAGTCGTTCCCGTATTTACTTATTTGCAACCATTCAAATACTATAAATTTCAACTTTAAACCCAAAAAAAACGATTAAACCAACGGATAATTTAATGTATCCACTAAAAATCTCAAGGGGAACATGGAAGACCTACAGCCACTCAGACATACCATCAATGTAGCCTGGATGGAGCGTAGCGGAATCCGGGGTCAGAGTCGCACATTCCCTTCCCGGATTTCGCTGCGCTACATCCAGGCTACCTGTTAATTCAATATTAGGGACGGTTGCCCTGGGTTTTAGTGTGGATACGATGTAATGATAATATTTCTCTCAAATTACTCCTAGATCACAAAAATATGAGTAGCAGCTAAAGCCTTGCACTAAAAGTGCATAGTTTTAAACTAGCGATATGAGACAATAAACTACCAATCCTGCCCAATATTAGCAGTTGATTTACTGCGAGTTACCTTAACGATTAATGTAATAGAGAGCAATGGTTTACTCTGTAGGTTGGATGAGCGACAGCGTAATCCGATATTTTTAACAAAAATCTTTAATTTGCGAATTAATGGCGGAAGGCGCTATCGCTTTTCCGCCCTACATACTTTTCTTTAAATCAACTGAATAATATCTACCGCACTATCCAATATCAAGACGGCAAAGAAAGCCCGAAAAACAGCAAAACTTCATTCATCAGAAAAAAATTAGCCATTTATAACTTAATTTAATTAACGTCAGACATTATTCACTAGAGGCCGCACAGATCAGCCTCTCGACCTATCTGTTAGGTGATGATAATCACGTTTTACTAAGGCTAAATCATAGTTTTCTCAATATTTCTGTGATCTATTCACCAAATAATTATTTTTTTATTGGTAAACTCCCTGCGCATGTTAGTATTTTTTTAATAGGGATTTGATCATGGCTCAGATTATTCCGTTAAGGGTAATTTTATCTTTCTTAGTTTTTTTTCTTTCTTTACCTGCATCGGCAGGCATTACAGAAGGGCTTAACTATCTTTCCAGTCAGGTTCAGCAAGATGCCAGTTACGACAATGGCTCTGGAATCGCCACTGCCTATCAAAATACCTCAGAAGTACTCAACAGCTTTTCTATCACCCAACACAATCAACCACAGGAAATAGCTGCTGCCTTGCAATTTCTGCAAAATCAACCTTTTCAAAATACGGAATATTTATCTCGCTTAATCACTGCCCAGGTACAACATAGCCAGGTTGATTCTGTTGCAGTGAATCAACTAAAAAGTGTTCAAAATCAAGATTCCGGTT
>CAYNRB010000032.1:0-20880 GCA_964399475.1 uncultured Methylomarinum sp. | reverse complement strand
GTACTATTATTATCTAGTACTCCATCAATTTAGGTTTGATGAATGGTTTTTTTTTAAAATAATGTAGCCCGTATGAAGCTTGCGTAATACGGGAGGTTCTACGCTGAAGAGTCCCGTATTACACTTCGTTTCATACGGGCTACATAGTCTAATACCCAATAAACCAAAATTGACAGAATACTGGTACATTTCGTTGATTTTAATCGCATTGCTCTTAAACATTTTTTTAACAGTTTTAAAAACTTGTCTAATAGAGCCTTCCTTTGTATGGATCAATCTTTTGGAGCGTGTCCCCCGTGTCAACTCAGGTTTTCTGTACGCAAGCTATTTGCTGTAACGGCTTTTAAAGGAATATGAAGCATAAGTTAGGCAATATTCTTTACCATTTCCCTATTGTTAGCGTATTGATCTTGTCTTTACTGTTGTTAACTTTTATTGGCTATGGTGAAGCGAAAAGAAAATATTCACTCTTCGCGTTTGAAAAATTAATAACCCAGGCTGAAATTATTCACATTTCGGTTAATCAATATCTTCTGGCTAATTTATCGCTAGAGTTGTTTGATCAGTTTGAAACTCAAAGTAATGCTTTATTGCAGTCCGACCCCAGTCTGGAAAAAATTATTATTGTTGATGCTGAATTCAATATCCTATTTTTTAATCTTCAAAAAAAACAGCTTAAAGGATTAGAAATATCTTCTCATAGCCAAAAAATCTTAAAGCAACTAGCCCGTAGTGATACCCGTGAGATTTATTCTTTACAACAACTTGATGCAGTTGTAGGGGGCGAAGGTTTTCTTACCAATAGCAGATCACTGGCTAAAATGGGATTAAAAATAGAAGCGTCGGATAGTCGTTTTCGGGCATCTTTAGCTTTAATGGACAAATCCGAGCTGGTTGGATATGTGATTGTGGATGCTGAGCAGAAGCGGGTGTTTAATTTTTTGGAGCAAAAGTTTGAGAATGTTTTTTATTGGCTAATTGCTTTATCTCTTGGTTTCATTGCTTTTATTGCCTTCTGGGAATTTTTTTTTCCACAGCGTGGATACAGAAAGAAAATCTTGGAATGGGGTTATTTTCTTTGTTTTATCGCTATGTCCTCTGTGATAGCAGTGAGTGTTTTTCAGATATATGATCATGCAGTCCTAGCCAATTCCAAAGTGCTTAGCGGATTGATCAAACAGACAATTAATGACGATGCCAGACAGACCTCATTTTTTAATTCCGGTACGATTATTATTGCTGAATCTCACGCCACACCTAATAAGGCTGTTAGTACTGTAAAAGCATGGGATGAAACTACAGGCCAGGAAAATACCAATCTATCAATTTCGGCTGATTTTACTTCAAAAGCTTTTCTGAGCAGTGCAAAAACATTTATCGTATTGCTCATGGCTTGTGGTTTGATTTCCCTGGTTTTTGTTGATGCATGTACCGCATTAATGGTGATTGATAATGACAATGGCAAAAAAAACCAGGACAAAGGGAGTGATAAAACAATTAATGTAGATTCAAGTTTCCTAGTTGGACTCAATCTGGTTAAACCCGCCTATTTTTTGATTGTGTTTGTCAATGCACTTTCTCTTTCTTTTTTACCCCAATTAATCGGCGATTTTGCCCAGAATTCTGGCGTATCCTGGGCATCTGCATCACTGCCTTTTACCTTGTTTTATATTTGTTTTGCAGCGGTACTGATTCCGGCAGGTCAATATGCGGAACGGGGTGATCTGAAAAAATTAATGGCTTTTGGACTTGCTGCAGAAGTTATCGGTTTATCTTTGGTAGCCGCTACGACTTATTCCTGGTCAGGTTTATATACCTATCTGGACATTTCTGCAGAAACTGGTTTTTTTATTAAAGAAGAAGTTCTAGATTATGTTTTGTTTATTTTGGGACGGAGTGCTTCGGGTGTAGGTCAGGGGTTGTTTTTGATCGGGCTTCAATCTTATATATTGTCGATAACTCCTAAAAATAAGCAAACACAAGGCGCAGCGGTCAAGGTCAATGGTAGAAATGCGGGCTTAATTGCAGGGACAGCTATTGGTGCATTACTTTATTCGCATATGAATTACAGTGGGATTTTTATAATGGCTTCAGTTTTGAGTATGATTGCCATGTTATATCTATGGCGGCTGGTTCCTGGAGTGGATTCAATCAAAGCACATCATAAATCTGATCTTCTATTGGTGACTAGCGCTAAAAAAATTAGTATTTCTGCCAATGTTTTGCATTGTTTAAAAGATGTTGAATTTATGAAGGTATTACTGCTAGTCGGCTTGACCGGGAAAATAGCGATTAGCGGCGTGTTTATGTTTGCAGTGCCTTTATTATTAGCAAAAAAAGGCTTCTCCATGGAAGATATAGGCCAGTTTTTGATGATTTTCTATATTTCCTCAATGGCAGTGACTCACCGATCAGCCCGAATGGTGGATGATTTAGGTAGAACTAAAAGAGTCATGTCGGGCAGTGCGGTAATTGGTGGCTTTAGTATTGCTTTTTTAGGTGCGATTGGTGTTACCGAATGGGCAGCTGAAGGTTTAATGACACCGGGAATTGAATACCTAGCTGATTGGGTGGTGAGTTTTAATCAACATATTAACGCTTGGGAAATTGCCAATATCCAGACGTATTTAATTATTGTTTGTTTGTTACTTGCAGGCGCATCCAATGGTCTGCTTGCTGCCCCTGTTTTAACCCATATTAATAAAACCGATGTGGCTCTAAAATATGGTCATAAATCTATTACTGCTACCTATATTTTTCTGGAAAGGGGAGGTCATGTTATCGGCCCTGTTTTTATTAGCTATATATTGTTAGTTGGTGGACAAAGCAGTCTGGCCTTGTCATTTTTTGGTGTTATGATGATTTTCTTTGGAGTAATCTATCAGCTAAGCGCTAAAATTATCTGATGGTTTTTGAAGTGGGTGGTTGTTTTTATGCGCAGAATTAATATTTGATAAACACTGCAAATATGTAGCTGAATTTTGTTTGCAGAGTGATATAAAAGCTTTAAAAATCCTATGTCAGTTTTCAAATATTTTCCTTAATCGTAGCTGAATCGTTCGATAATTGGAGGAAAAAACATCTATAATAACTATATCAAGATTAAGAATGATCTGTAATCACAATTAATTATAGGGAAGTGAAAAAATTAAGGGAACGTAGGGTGGGCAGTCTTTTTTGCCCACCAATATTGTGGTGTATACGCTACGGTGGGCAAAAAAGACTGTCCACCCTACAAAACTTTATCAACTTTATTCTGTAATATGTAGTGGATACAATGATCTTTAGTGATTTTACTTTATCTATAATAAAAACTTTAAAGTTGCACACAGATGAATGATTCGAACCAGGAAATTGAACGCATTTTACCCACAGGCTATAAACTGTTTGAATATCAAATCGAATCAGAATTGGGTGTCGGTGGTTTTGGTGTTACCTACCTGGCTGAAGATACTAATTTAAATACTAAAGTTGCGCTTAAAGAATATCTTCCAGGGACTATTAGTGTTAGATTTGAAGACAGTTCTGTTCATGCCAATACCCAGTCAAACGAAGAATTATATCAATGGGGGCTAGATAGCTTTCTACAGGAAGCTCGGACATTAGCTTCATTTAAACACCCTAATATTGTACGGGTTTTACGTTTCTTCGAGATGAACAATACAGCCTACATGGTCATGGAATATGAGCAAGGCATGTCGCTTAAGGACTATGTGGCATCCGAAGGATCTCCTGAAGAATCAGAATTAGTCGATATGTTCATCCCTTTATTTAAAGGTTTGGCGGTAGTACATAAAAATAAATTTCTACATCGTGATATTAAGCCCGATAACATCATAGTACGCCAAGACAATACCATGGTTTTACTGGATTTTGGCTCGGCTCGTCAATCTACCGATGATCAAAGTGAAGCGAATGGATTAACGACCATTGTTTCACCCGGGTATGCACCCTTGGAACAGTATGATAGGCATGGTAATCAAGGCCCCTGGAGTGATATTTATGCGCTCGGTGGGGTGATGTACTGGTTAATTGATCAAAAAGCGCCGGATCAATCTTTGTACCGAATGAGTGAAGATCCGTTGATTCCAGCACAAGAGATTGGAAAGGGACGATTTAGCAAGCAATATTTAAAAGCAATTGACTGGGCATTGAGTGTTCAGGCTAGTAAGCGTCCGCAAACTTTAGAACAATTTATTGCTGCCATTACCGGTCAGGAAGTGGATTTATCTATCAATCAGTCACCTGTCAGAATAGGGTCTACACCTGAATCTTCAAATAAAGGTAATAAATTGTTATGGTCAGTTTTTAGCATTCTGTTTATATTGATGGCTGGAATGGGAGGCTATTTTTATTGGGAGCATATTAAATCGCCCCAATTTGCTACTAATATATCGGACAGTTTAATAACAGAAGGCGAAATAACCTGGCAAAAAACCTTTGGAGGCGCTAATGACGACAAAATGGTCGCCATCGAAGCGTTACCGGCAGGTGGAAGTATTAGTGTTGGCTGGACAAAATCAGCGGGTAAGGGCGGTACGGATATTTTTGCAGTAAAACTGGATAAAAATGGACGGGTTATCTGGGAGCAAACCTATGGTGGTACAGGAAATGAAAGCCCAGAAGATTTAAAGATTTTTAAGGATGGCAGTGGTGCGCTGATTTCAGGAAAGACCTCATCAAAAGGAAAGGGTGGATTAGATATCTGGGTTTTCAAAATCAATAACGAAGGTGAAATAGTCTGGGAAAACACCTTTGGAGGCGTTTATGACGAGGTGCCTGGTGATATAAAACCTATGAGCAATGGTAATTATCTAATTGCAGCTTATACCCAATCTAAAGGGGCCGGAAGCGAAGATATTTGGATGTTTGAAGCCAATATCCAGGGTGAGATTATTTGGGAAAAAACTTTTGGCGGCGTGATGAGCGATATTCCTGATGATCTAAAAGCACTTGAAGATGGTAGCTATTTAATGACAGGGTGGCAAGACTCAAAAGGAGCAGGGGGGTTTGATGCTTGGATAATCAAATTAGATAGTCAAGGCGAGAAGATTTGGGGGCGTACCTATGGTGGTACAGGGGATGATATTATTGAAACCATGCATTTGGTTTCCGACGGTATTCTACTTGCTGGTAGAACTGATTCAAAAGGAAGCGGAGGGGGTACGGATGCCTGGTTAATGAAAGTTGACAACAATGGCGAAACTATTTGGGAAAAAACCTATGGATGGGGAAAATATGATGATTTTAGAGATATTGAAAATGCTACGGATGGTAGCTTAATCATTTCTGGTATTACCCATTCCATTGGACAAGGTAGTAGTGATATCTGGGTGCTTAATGTTGATCTGAGCGGTGAGGTTATTTGGGTGAAAACTTTTGGTGGTAATAGCCGGGAAGATATTAGTGACTTCGAAACTACCAAAGAAAAGGATGGTGGACTGATTTTTGCCGGAGGCACCCGATCACAAGGTGCCGGTGGATGGGATGGATGGGTTTTCAGGTCTGATGTAAAAGAAACTGCTGATGTAAAAGAAGCTATGGAAAATAATAATAATTATTAATGTGCTTCCCTTTTTCTGGGTAATTAGTTTAATGTGGATTTTTAACTGAAAATAATTATTTTTTTGTTATCAGTTTATTATGGAGTGAGGATTTAATAACTTGCGTATTTTGACTTGCCTTTTGACTCCACAGAAGCACCAATAAATAGTTGCTTGCTATGCGCCCATTTTATTAGTAGGCCTGTGAAGTCAAAATTCTGCACCAAACTTCCGGAACTTATTAAATCCCCACTCCAAAGCGAATTTTGTGGAATTCATAAGAACCAAGCGCTTATGTCAAGCTTCTTTTTAAAAAGTTCTCCAGTGATATAAATTGCTTGCAATATATCCTTAGCGCAGATAGAATACTCGGATCGGTTGGTTGAGTTGAAGTTTATAACTCATAGTCCGAAGCTTAGAGGGCAGGTTCCTTTGGCAAAAGTTCAAGCCCCTTTTTAGGGGTTTTTTATTTTCTAGGCTTTGACAATGTTTAGATTGAAGTATTTATGGAAGAGCCGCAGGCTCTTTTTTTATGTGTGAAAGAAAGTGAGGATTTATGAAACAGGCCCCTGAACAATTGGTTTCGTTAATTGAACCGATTGTAGATGGTCTTGGGTATGAGTGTGTAGGTGTTGAGTTTAATCCGCATCCGCAACATGGCCTGTTAAGAGTCTATATAGACTCAGAGAAGGGAGTCTTGTTAGAAGACTGCACCAAGGTAAGTCATCAATTAAGCGGTATGCTAGATGTAGAGGATCCAATTTCAAGTAATTATCAATTAGAAGTTTCTTCTCCTGGAGCCGAGAGACCTTTTTTTAAATTAAGTCAATTTGAGGAATATATTGGCAGTACGGTTATGGTAAATTTATTTAAACCGATTAATAAACAAAGAAAGATTACAGGACAGATTGAAGAAGTTATTGAGGGTGCCATTATACTTCTACAGGCCGACCAGTTATTGAAAATTCCATTTCAGGCTATGAGCAAAGCTTGTTTAGTACCTGATTATTTACTACAAAAAGGAAGGCGTAATGGAAAATAAAGAGATTTTATTAGTAGCCGATGTATTTGCTAATGAAAAGGGAATTGATAAAGAAATTGTTTTTCAAGCATTAGAATCAGCATTAGCCGCTGCTGCAGTTAAGCAGCATGAGAACCAGATTCACGCAAGAGTTGAGATAGATAGAGAATCAGGTAACTATACAACCTATAGACAATGGAAAGTTGTTGCAGAAAATGATGAGATAGATGGGGATCTGGAGTTTCCAGAAACCCAGGCCTTAATAGACGCGGTGCAATTGGATAACCCTGATTTAAATTTAGGGGATATTATTGAAGAAGAGATTGAATCAGTCGGTTTTTGTCGAATTGCTGCACAAACAGCTAAACAGGTTATTATTCAAAAAGTCAGAGAAGCGGGTCGCAAGAAAATTGTTGAAGCCTATGAAGATAGAGTGGGTGAGTTGGTAACAGGTATCGTAAAACGAATAGAAAGAGGCAGTGTTTATCTTGATTTAGGAGGGAATGTCGATGCCTATATTGCTAGGGAAGACATGATTCCTAGGGAATCTATCAGGATTGGAGATCGAATTCGTGGCTATTTAAAAGCAGTCAAGTCAGAAGTTCGTGGCCCCCAATTGTTTGTTAGTCGTGCTGCGCCTGAGTTATTGATTTCTTTATTTCGTCTTGAAGTTCCAGAAGTAGGTGAAGGTTTGATTGATGTTTTGGGAGCCGCTAGGGATCCAGGTTCCAGAGCTAAAATTGCAGTTAAAAGTAATGACCCTCGTCTTGATCCCGTTGGAGCCTGTGTTGGTATGAGAGGTTCAAGGGTTCAGGCTGTTTCAAATGAATTGGCAGGTGAGCGGGTCGATATTATTTTATGGAATGAAAATGAAGCACAATTTGTAATTAACGCAATGTCTCCTGCTGAAATAGAGTCGATTGTTGTTGATGAAGATAAGCATACGATGGATGTTTCAGTTGCAAAGGATAATCTATCTCAAGCTATCGGTCGTGGTGGTCAAAATGTACGTTTGGCTACCGAATTAACGGGATGGGAATTAAATGTTCGCGATGCAAGCGATGCCAGTAGCGCAGATAATGAGAATAATGCAAAAATTAAACAAATTTTCATTGAGCAATTAGATGTTGATGAAGAGATTGCTGATGTATTAATAGAAGTGGGTTTAACTAATGTTGAAGAAATTGCTTATATTCCTGTAGAGGAAATGTTGGGGATTGATGGCTTTGATCAAGATTTAGTTGATGCTTTAAGGAGTCGAGCAAAAGATGCAGTGTTAATTAATGCAATTGCTGTTGAGGAGGCGATTGAAACATCAGAGCCTGCAAAAGATCTTCTTGAAATGGATGGAATGGATGATGAATTAGCCCATGAAATGGCGGCAAATGGTATTGTAACAATGGAAAATTTGGCTGATCAGGCGATAGATGATCTTCTGAGTTTTCTGGATATAGATGAAGATCGGGCTGGAAAATTGATTATGAAGGCGCGTGAACCATGGTTTGCTAACAATCAGAGCGAAGGCTAAGGGGCGTAGGGGATATGAGTGATAAAACGGTAAAAGAATTGGCAGACATGGTGAGTATACCTTTAGAACGTTTTTTTGAACAATTGAAAGAAGCAGGGATAGTTGCATCTGAACCCGACGATTTGCTGAGTGAGGAACAACGCGTTAAGTTGTTAGCTCATTTACGAAAAAGACATGGAAAGGCGGATGGCGGAAGTAATGAAAGTGCGCCTAAGAAAATAACATTAAAGCGTAGAAAAGTGTCTGAGCTTAAGCAAAGTACTGCGCCAGGTGTGGCAATAAAGACAGTTAATGTCGAAGTCCTTAAGAAAAAAACCTACATCAAACGTAGTGAATCTTCTTTAACTGCAGAGCAAAAAGAAATTGAACAGGCCAAAAAAGCATTGGAAGAACAAAAACAGCAAATTGCTGATGAAGAAGAAGATCGCAAGAAACATGAGCTGAATATTCAGGCATTAGAAGAGAAAAAACAGCTAAATGAGATAGAGGAAGAAAAATTAAAACAGGAAAAAAATATTGATCCTAACTCGGCTGAAAAAATAGAGGAAAAAGCTTCTAAAACTGATGTTGCCGTTGCAGATAAAAAAGATAAAAAAGTAGCTAAAGAAGGGTCAACAAAAGATTCAAAACAGGTAGAAAAATCGCCTATTAAAGAACCCGTTGAAGAAAAACCCGTACTATCTGAAGAAGAACAAAAGACCTTGCGTTTAGAAAAGGAAAAAAAGGCACGGTTAGAAGCATCTATTGAAAGAAATGCGGCCAAAGTTAGAAAGCAGGCGGCAGCTAAGCAACAGACTTTACATAAGAAAAAACAAGCTGGGTCTCAAGTTGCTAAAAAACCAAGTGTCCAGGCGGCAAATCAGGCGGTGGCAAATAAGAAAAGAGGTTTCGCACCAGGACGTGGGCAGGCAATGCCAACAGGTGCAGGCAGGAAAGATAAAGGAAAAAAAGGAAAACAGAAAAGAATTAGGATTGCTGCGGAACTGGATGCAAAACATCAGTTTGAAAAGCCAATAGAAGCGATAGTCAGAGATGTAACCTTACCAGAAACAATTATGGTATCTGAACTGGCACAGAAAATGAGTGTTAAAGCTGCTGAAGTTATTAAGCAATTGATGAAATTGGGTATTATGTCGACTATCAATCAAAGTATTGATCAGGAAACGGCGGTCATACTGGTTGAAGAGATGGGGCATAAACCCATCATGCAAAGTGAAGATGATCTTGAAAAAGAAATGTTGGCTGAAGTAGCTAATCAGGACGTATCAGATGATCGTGAGACATCATCACGAGCGCCTATTGTTACCATTATGGGGCATGTGGATCATGGTAAGACTTCATTATTGGATTATATTCGTCAGTCAAGAGTAGCTGCAGGAGAAGCGGGTGGTATTACTCAGCATATTGGTGCTTATCAAGTTAAAACAGATCATGGCAATGTCACGTTTCTTGATACGCCAGGTCACGCTGCCTTTACTGCAATGCGAGCTCGTGGAGCTGAAGTAACTGATGTGGTTATTGTGGTTGTTGCTGCTGACGATGGCGTAATGCCTCAGACAAAAGAAGCGATAGAACATGCAAGAGCTGCTAAAGTGCCAATAATTGTTGCTATTAATAAAATGGATAAGGCTGAGGCGAATCCTGAAAAAGTAATGCAGGAAATGGCAACACTTGAAGTCGTGCCAGAGGAATGGGGTGGGGATGTTCAGTTTCTGAAGGTTTCAGCAAAAACTGGGGAAGGAATCAACACCTTGATTGAAGCGCTGATTTTACAATCTGAAATCCTGGAATTACAAGCGCCTGTTGAAGGTCCGGCATCAGGTTTTGTGATTGAATCCCGACTTGATAAAGGGCGTGGTGCTGTTGCAACTGTGCTGGTTCAGAAAGGAACTTTGAAAAAAGGACAGATTGTTCTCTGTGGTCACGAATATGGACGTATTCGAGCCATGTTTGATGAAAATGGGAAGTCCATTTTAGAAGCAGGGCCGTCTGCGCCAGTTGAAATTTTAGGCTTATCTGGAACACCTGATGCAGGAGATGAATTCCTTTTTGCTCAGAATGAGAAAGCGGCTAAAGAGTTGGCTGAACATAGAGAGCACAGAAAAAGATCAACACGTCATGCTGTTCAGCAGGCTTCGAAACTTGACGAAGTATTCTCTAAAATGACATCGGGTGATGTGTCTACATTAAACTTGGTGATTAAAACTGATGTTCAAGGTAGTTTAGAAGCGATTCGAGATTCGCTGATTATGTTATCTAATGATGAAGTTGAAGTTAAATGTATTTATGGTGGTGTTGGTGGGATTAATGAAGGTGATGCGAATCTCGCATTAGCATCTGGTGCGATTCTTATCGGATTTAACGTGCGTGCTGATGCAGCCGCACGTAAATTAATTCAAGAAAAAGACATTGATTTACATTACTACAGCATCATTTACGAGGCGATTGATGAAGTTAAACGTGCAGTTAATGGTATGTTGGCGCCTGATATACAAGAAAAAATTATGGGGCTTGCAGAAGTTAGAGATGTATTCCGTTCTCCGAAATTAGGTGCTATTGCAGGTTGTATGGTAGTAGAAGGTTTTGTCCAACGAAATCTACCTATTCGAGTCTTGCGCGATAATATCGTTATTTATGAAGGTCAGCTTGAATCTTTACGTCGTTTTAAAGATGATGTTAATGAAGTTAAAATGGGCATGGAATGTGGTATTGGTGTAAAGAATTACAACGATGTCAAAAATGGTGACCATATTGAAGTATTTGAGCGCATAGAAGTTAAAAGGGAACTTTAGATCGTGGCAAAAGAGTATGGTCGAAGTGACCGAGTTTCTTCTCAAATGCAAAAAGAACTGGCTTATGTATTACAGCGGGAGGTTGAAGATTCTCGCTTAGGCTTTATTACAGTCAATGAGGTTCAGGTTACCAGAGATTTGGCTATTGCCAAGATCTATGTCACTGTGTTGAATACTGATGAGCAGGGTAAAAAAGACAACGTAACAGTTCTTAATGAGCTTGCGCCGATCATCCGACATCAAGTAGCGAAAAGAATGCGCCTAAGACATATATCTGAGTTCAGGTTCATTTATGATGATTCTTTTGATATCGGAATGCGTGTCTCTGAATTGTTGAATGATCGTGATGCGAGTTGATAGTGGAATCATAGAGATTGTTTTTTGAATACATCCCCCACTTTTGAATTGATCAATAAATTTCTGTTGATTTGTAAAAGCTATACGGAGAAAAGGTTTTGAGTAGACGGAAATCTGGACGTAATATTCATGGTATTTTGTTACTGGATAAACGTTTGGGTGTTTCTTCAAATCGTGCTTTACAGGAGGTCAGGCGTTTATTTAATGCTAATAAAGCAGGCCACACTGGTAGTTTAGACCCTTTGGCAACAGGCTTATTACCTTTGTGTTTTGGTGAGGCAACTAAAGTATCCTCGCTTATGCTTGATGATAATAAACGTTATCAGGTTAAGGTGAAATTAGGTGTCATGACTGATACCGGTGATGCGGAAGGCAAAATCATTGAACAAAAATTGGTGCCAGAATTAAGCCCAGAAGAAATTGCTACCTGTTTAAATAGTCTGACTGGAGAGATTGATCAAATTCCCCCTATGTATTCGGCTTTAAAACATAATGGCAAAAAGCTTTATGAATTAGCCAGAGAAGGGAAGACTATTGAAAGGAAAGCGCGCAGAATAAAGATTTTTGAATTGAATTTACTTGATTCTACATCAGACAGCCTCAGTTTGGATGTGTTCTGTTCAAAAGGGACTTATATTCGTTCATTAGCAGAAGATATTGGTCATAAGCTAGGATGTGGTGGTACGGTGACTGAGTTACGCAGAACCCAGGCGGGTCAGTTTAAGATTGATCATGCATTAACTCTGGATCAATTACAGAAGTTGAATCTGGATACGTTGATGAATAAATTACTTGATGTAGACAAGCCGCTGGAGGCAATGCCCGCGATAAAGCTTTCATCTGATCAAGCAGTTTTGATTAAACAAGGTCAACAAATTAATATAAAAGAAATTGAAATTGAAGCAATTCAAGGAATGGTTCGGATGTATTGCGAACAAGTTTTTTTAGGCTTGGGTGAATTACTATTGAATGGTAAACTATTGCCAAAAAAAATTTTCAATTTAGAGTCAGAAGTAGCTTGAATTAAGGTAACTCAAGATGGGTGGTTTTTTTATTGCGAGTTGCCTAAGCTGTTTTTTTAGTTTTGGGGACGTTGCGTTCTCAAGAACATTGTTTCTACGCCCTATTGTGGAAACAGCGTTAAGGAGTGATCAATTAAATATTCATTCCAGATTAGTAAACCCTCTTTAAATTTTAAGAGCGGTTTTAATTTTTACTCATTTAGTCTATAGGGATTAAAATGCCATTTACAGCAGAACAAAAACAAGTAGTTGTTGAAGAATATCGTTTATCAGAAAGTGATACGGGATCATCAGAAGTTCAAGTTGCCTTATTAACAGCACATATTCTTCATTTGACACCACATTTTGCAGCACATAAAAAAGATAATCATTCACGTCGTGGTTTATTACGAATGGTAAATCAGCGTCGTAAATTATTAGATTATTTGAAAAAGAAAGATGTAGCTCGCTATCGTTCATTGATTGAACGTTTAGGCTTGCGTAAGTAATATTCTTTGCAGGATAACGATTGCCGTTTTAATGGCTGGAAAAAAATAGACTAGTCATTAAACGGTGGTCGTAATCTGCAAAATAGATAATGAAAAGTAGTTATTTAGTTGTGATGAATAACTACTTTAAAATGTTAATTTTATGAAGTCAGTCAAATGCTTCATTTTAGTCAATCTTTATTAAGGAACCTTAATAGTGACTCCTATCAGGAAAGAATTTAAATACGGCGATCATATTGTAACGCTGGAAACAGGTGAAGTAGCACGACAGGCGAGTGGTGCTGTTTTAATCAATGTTGAAGGTACCACAATACTTGTTTCAGTCGTAGGTAAAAAAGAATCCCAGGGAGGAGATTTTTTCCCCTTAACGGTGAATTATCAAGAAAAGGCTTATGCTGCCGGTAAAATCCCTGGTGGATTTTTCAAGCGGGAAGGGCGACCTACAGAGAAAGAAACCTTAACTTGTAGATTGATAGATAGACCTATTCGTCCTTTATTCCCTGATGGATATACTAATGAAGTACAAATAGTAGCAACTGTTATTTCATTAAATCCAGAAATTGATACAGAAGTTCCTGCTTTATTAGGTGCTTCTGCTGCTTTAGCTATTTCTGGATTGCCGTTTAACGGTCCGATTGCCGCAGCATCGGTAGGTTATAAAGAGGGCTCGTATTTATTGAATCCTAGCAAGGCAGATCTTGAAGACTCCCAGCTACAATTGGTTGTAGCTGGAACTGAACAAGCTGTTTTAATGGTTGAATCAGAGGCTGATTTGCTCTCTGAAGAAATAATGCTAGGTGCCGTTTTATTTGGTCATGAACAAATGCAATGTGCGATTACAGCCATTCAAGAATTCGCGGCCGAAGTTGCAACACCTGCAATGGAATGGACAGCACCTGAATCAGATGCAAATTTGGAAAGTCTGGTAAAAACAGAAATCGAGTCTGCTATACAGTCAGCCTATAAAATTGCTGAAAAATTAGTTAGACAAGATGAGCTTTCAGTGATAAGAAATGCTTGTGTTGATAAATTAACAGCAGATGAGCAATACGCAGAAAGAGATATAAGAGATATTATTGAACATCTGGAAAAGAAGATTGTTCGAGGATCTATTCTAGAAGAACGTGTGCGGATTGATGGGCGTGATCTTTCTACTGTCAGACCTATTAATGTTAAAACCAGCGTACTGGAAAGAGCGCATGGCTCTGCAATATTTACCCGAGGAGAGACTCAGGCTCTAGTGGTTGCAACTCTAGGCACAGAGCGTGACGCACAAATTATTGATGCCTTGGCGGGTGAATATAAAGAACCCTTTATGCTGCATTATAATTTCCCTCCTTATTGTGTGGGAGAAACGGGTTTTGTAGGTTCACCAAAACGTCGTGAAATAGGGCATGGGCGTTTGGCTAAACGTGGTATTGCCGCTGTATTACCTAATATGGAAGAATTTCCGTATGTTATTCGAGTGGTTTCTGAAATTACCGAATCAAACGGATCTAGCTCCATGGCTTCTGTATGCGGAAGCAGTCTTGCCTTAATGGATGCCGGTGTGCCAATCAAGGCACCTGTTGCGGGTATCGCAATGGGCTTGATTAAAGAAGGTGATGATTTTGCTGTTTTATCCGATATTTTAGGCGATGAAGACCATTTAGGTGATATGGATTTCAAAGTGGCGGGTTCTGAAAATGGAATTACTGCTTTGCAAATGGATATCAAAATTGATGGCATTACCGCTGAAATTATGAAATCTGCTTTAGAACAGGCAAAACAGGGTCGTTTATTTATATTGGGTGAGATGAATAAAGCATTAGCTTCAACTCGTGAAGAAATGTCAGACTTTGCACCTAGAATTATTAGTTTTAAAATTGATCCTAGTAAAATTCGCGAAGTGATAGGAAAAGGTGGTGCTACTATTCGGGGAATTACCGAAAAAACCGGTGCCAGCATTGATTTGACTGACGATGGCGTAATAAAAGTCGCCTCAGTTGATAGAGCTGCTGGTGAGGAAGCAAGACGAATTATTGAAGAAATTACTGCAGAAGTTGAAGTGGGTAAAATCTATCAGGGTAAAGTGGCTCGTTTAATGGATTTTGGTGCTTTTGTGACCATACTTCCTGGAAAAGATGGTTTGGTACACATTTCTCAAATTTCAGAAGAGCGTGTTGAAAAAGTCAGTGATAAGTTATCTGAAGGTGATTTAATTAAAGTCAAAGTGCTAGAGATAGATCGGCAGGGAAGAGTTAGATTAAGTATGAAAGAAGTGGATAAGGAATAATAATTGTATTGTTATTGGTTATAGAAAAAGAGCTGAGAGGCTCTTTTTTTATGTCTGGAAAAAATTTGATGGCTACTAGTTTATTGTTAAAAAAAGTATTTGACGAAAGTTGCAGGGAATGTAAAAGACTGGACGACTTTTTATGTGAAGTAAAACAAAAGCATCCGGATTATCATGCCCGTCCAGTAGCCCCATTTGGCGATAAAGATGCTAAATTATTAATTGTGGGTTTGGCACCCGGTATGCATGGAGCTAATGCAACAGGACGGCCTTTTACAGGTGATTATGCTGGCTTATTATTATATGAGGCATTATACAAATTTGGTTATAGCAATCAGCAGAAATCTGAATCTTTGAATGATGGTTTAATACTGACTAATTGTCGTATTACCAATGCAGTAAAGTGTTTACCGCCCCAAAATAAGCCAACCGGCAGTGAAATTAATCAGTGTATTCATTTTTTAGCAGAAGAAATTAAGACATTACCCAGTAAGGCAGTGATCATGGTGTTAGGGACTATTGCACACCAATCAGTGTTAAAAGCTTATGGCTTAAAACTAAATTTTGCCAAATTTGCACATAATAAAGTTTTTCAATTGCCTGATGGAAACATGCTGGTGAGTTCGTATCATTGTAGTCGCTATAATGTGAATACTAAACGTCTAACAAAGGAAATGTTTGCTGATGTGTTTAAAACCATTCAAAAATTAATATAGTTGGCGTGACTACCAATTTCTACACGAGTGTTGTTGGCGTAGCTGCGTTCCTCGTAAATTTTATACTTCATCAATTTTGGTTTGATGGGTATTGTAGAGCGGACTTTAGTCCGCTATGCACTTAGGTTTTAATGTATAGCGGACTGAAGTCCGCTCTACATTAACACCGCTCCATCAAACCTAAATTGTCAGAGTTCTAGGTGTGTATTTTTAATTATTGAAAGTGAGACTATACTTAAAGAACTATAGTGTTAATTATATTTAGGGTCTTAATGATGATAAAAACCAAGTTATTGATATTTATAATAATATTCACCTACTGTCATTCGGTCTGGGCAGTAGAAAATAATCAGAATCAAGAAATGCAAGCTTTAAAACAGCAAGTCAAATTGTTATTAGAGCGAGTTAATGAATTAGAGAAGCAACAAAAAAACACTCAAGAAGAACTTGTTTCCAAATCCAACGAGTTCAAGTCAAAAACAGAAAAGAGCGATGGATTAACCTGGGAAGTAGGGGGCTATGCCAAGCTGGATGCGGTATTTAATTCAACGAGTGCGGGCGCTAATACTATTGGTGATGAATTTATAGTTAATGCCTTGATTCCGAACAAAGATAGTTCTGGAGAGGACAGTCAGCTAAAAATTACTGCAAGGGAAAGCCGTATATGGGTGAAAACGGGGTTACCTTTTACCGGTGGACATTTCAAAACTTATATAGAAGGTGATTTTTTTGGCAACAAACCGGGAAGTTCTGAAACTTTAAATAATAATGCTGATTTCAGATTGCGTGAGGCTTATGGGCATATCACTACTGAGTCTTATGGTAATTTTCTATTCGGTCAAGCTTGGACAACCTTTCAAAATTTATCAGCTTTTCCCCATATGACGACTTTAGGCATATTACCAGGCCAGATCTTTAATCGTGTACCGCAGATACGCTGGACTTATCCTTTTAGCAAAGGCAGTATACAATTATCTTTAGAGAATCCAGAAAGTAATTTGCGAGATGTAAATAATAATGTGGTTCGACCTGATGATGATGCCATACCAGATGCCATAGCTCGGATAAACTGGAAAGAAGATTGGGGGAATGTTTCTCTGGCTGGGCTGGTACGAGAACTTCGTTGTCATATCCCTGGTACTTGTGATGATGATGTGACAGGTTGGGGAATAAGCACTGCCGGTCGGATACTTTTACCGGGTAAAGATAATTTACGTTTTCAGGCAAATTGGGGTGACGGTATTGGACGTTTTGTTTCAGGTACTGTTTATCCTGGTGCAATTGTAAATACACAAGGCAATATTGAAAGCGTTGAAGTCAAATCAATGCTGTTGAGTTATCAGCATTGGTGGAGTGAACGTTGGAGTTCTGCTTTGATTTTTAATGTATCCGACGCAAACAATCTACCGTCCAACTCAAGAGCAATTGAACAAATACAAACTTATCACGTAAATCTCTTGTGGTGGCCATTAAAAAGAGTTCGCTTTGGAGTAGAGTTGCTTCATGCAGAAAGTCAGTTAGTGAATGACGAAGAAGGGGAACTGACGCGTGTTACTTTTTCTTCAAAGTTTATATTTTAATGTTTTGGAAAAATAAGAATTTGGGAAAAACTTATTAAATTATCAATTTTTGTGCGATCGGTATTATATTCAAGGATACAGCGCATATCCTTTTTATTATCAAATATATAAGGAAGTCAATTAAACTGAGTCTATGCGGTTTAATCAGGAGTGTGAATTCCACTAATTGTAATGACTAAGGAATGGGCACGAAATAACTTGAGCAACTGGCGTAGGATTTTTGTTCGTTTTCAAGGCGCAGCGTAGGGCACATAGCAAGCTATGTAACCGAAGTTGCAACGCATTACGCCAAGGATGGCGTGTAGTAGAGCAATGCAGGAGCAATTGCCGAGAAGACGGACAAAAAGACAAGCTAGTTGCTCAAGTTATTTTGTGCACGTTCCTAACGTGGCTTGGGGTGCTAAAACATGTTTTAGCGCTCCAGAATAACTATTTAACCGGATTCTAATGGTATAGACTTAAATACCAATAGTTATTCATAATAATTCTGCGTAGCTTTTGAAAAAGCTTCATAAACCAACGGTAGGCTTAATCCCTGTAATTTTTCATCAATCAATGATTGTCGCATATAAACCAAAAATAGGCGGTTAGTTTTTACAGGGATATCATTTATTGACTTACCTTTTATAATATCAACTGCCATTTTTGCTGCAAATTCCCCTTGTTCGTAGGGCGACAGAGCAACAGCCATCATTCCTCCATCTTCAACATAGAATCCCCAAAAACTAATTCCTGGTAAATCTGAATTCTGATTAGTCCATTCGATCACCTCTTTGGGAGGAACTATCTGATCACTATGAGCTGATCTCTTTAAAGTGTGGTAATGTGTAAAAAGAATGAAATCGACTAGGGTATTGGTTGCTTTAATTTCTTTTTTCCATTCGTCCAAGGTATCAACCTGGACTGATTCAATAAATTCAAGTGGAGACCAGTCAAATAATTCCATTTCATCGTGAATACCCATGGATGTTGTAGAAGAGTCGGAAATATGTTTTATCCGGCGTTTGTCTGTGGGTAATACTTGTAATAGTATATCTTTACTGGCTGCATAATTAATACGTTCAAGCATACCGGTAACATTGCTAGCCTTATCGTAACCATAACTTTTAACGGTTTTATTAACACCAGCGAAAACTATTTTAATAGAGGGATGATCTAAATAATAGGTAGCAACATATTGCTGGGCATTATCATCGACTGCAATAATGACATCAGGCTTCCAATGGTCAATCATTTTTCTTGCTGTTTCACCGGCTCGCTGTTTATATTCTTTTGAAGGATGGCGTTTTGTATCCATATAATGCCAGCGTATATTGAACGAGTGTTTAGCTAGAATTCTTTTGATTCCAATATCAATATCATGTGTCCATGAGAAATTAGGATTGTAACTCTGTAAAACGATAATTCTGGGCTTGGAGATATTTTTAGCCACTAAGACTACAATAAAGCAGATAAGAAATAAGGAAAGGCCAAACCAAGTAAATTTTTTATGATGCATTGTTATTCCTGATTGATTTTGCTATTAAAGCAAGCCTAAGTGTTTCCAATAGGGAACGGATGCATAAACTGCAAGAAATCTGAGTAAATTTGACTGAATATTAAACTTTAACATCATCTTTTTAGAAAAAACCTTTTCTTTGTCTGCTAAATTTAATAGTTGCATATAGTAAGAACATTGATAAGGGAGTACCCAACCATCACTAAAAATTAAAACGATAAAGGCGATTACCCAAGGATTGATACCCTGTGCGATTGCTATAGGCATAAAAATGGCAGCTACCAAAATAATGGCAGCATTATTAGGGACGACCAGTCGAATTATATAGATAACCATACCTAATATTAGGATAAATAGGTTGAAGTCATTGAGCATAAATCCACCAACCCAAATCAACTTATGGGCAATCCAGGTATCAATAGCCAAAAATTCCATGGTTTTTACCATGCCAACAAAGCCCCCCAACATTAATAAAAAAGGCCAGTCAACATTGGTGCGTAGCTGTTTTTTTGATAGACAACCCAAAGTAAGCATAAGATAAAGGATTGCCAAGCCGATCCATGGAGGTTGAATTTTATGAATGGATGCACTTAAAACACCACAGAGGAATAAAATGATACCCAACATTGAAACCCATTCTGTTATTTGCATTTTTCCAAGCAAATTCAGTTGTTCAGTAATTTGTGTTTTCGCTAAATTACCTTTTTCTTTGGTTCTAAAAAAAACGGCTGAATGCAGAAAATAACCTACCAATAACACCAACATGGCAATGCCTGATGCATAGACCCAAAACCCCCAAGTAAACTGATCTTTTACTTGTTGTGGAAACAGGCCAAATAAAGCAAAATTGACTGATTTAGAGGTTAAAAAACCAGCAGATAACAAGCTGACTCCCATAAATGCGGCACTTGCCATTCGCGTTGCAGCAACGCCTTCAGATTTATATTTGAGGAGGCTGATGACATCTTTGAGTAAAGGTGCGATTAAAGTGGTTCGTCCATTTGCAGTAGGTAAAATGGGTGTCAATAACAAGCCCAACGTAAACATGGAAAAAATATGCCAGAAACCGGAGTCAGGTGTATAGCGTAGAATCAATAAAGAAACCCGATAGGTGAGCCCTGATTGAAGCAATACAGCACCAATTCCGAATACGCTCAACGCCATAAAAAAACTACCTGAAGCATAGCCTTCCAATATTACATTGCTGGGAGCCAAGCCCAAAATTATAACTGAAACCACAATAAATACGGCAGGGATAAATTCTTCTACTAATCTAAAAATCCACATGACTACCGCAGCAGAAAAAACGGCAAAATAACTGGCCATATTAGAAGTTAGCCCAGCTTCTGGTTTGCTTGAAAAATAATAAACCAGAAGAGGGATGATGATAGCTAATAGCCAGCCTATACCTGAAAAGTAATTGTCTTGATGTTCTTCTGTTTTTGCAGGAGGGGTGCTGGTAAAAGGGTGAGCAGCAGTAACGTGATTAATTAACGATTCGTAGAAAATATGCTGTAGAGAGGGGGTTTCTTTTATCAGTCTGCTTAATCCTTCTTTATTAAAGCCTAGCAATGTTGATGGACTGAGCATGACAGCTGTATTAGAGTATTGATTAGCCTGAACAGCCGCTTCTTCTCCAATAAAAATACTGTTTATTTGTATTGATGAATCTTCTTCTATGACATCATTACTTCTTCTGCTGTTTTCACGAAGGTTTAATTGAACATGTCCTTTTATTAGCAAAAACATATTGTTAGCATCATCACCCGCTTTATATAAAGTTTCCCCAGCTTCCAGATGATGAACGGTAACATTAGGTACCAATCGTGCCAAGGATTGCGGTGAGCACTTTGAAAATTCAGGGATCATATTTAACTGAATTGGAAAACTACTATCACTGTTCATATAAGTCTTAATTAAATCTCTAAAAAATGAAATAGGTGCCGAGAAAGGGGGGGAATTCTTTGTAACTAAAGATAAGTTTTTCTATCGGTTGGAATGTTTAGGAGCTGGAAATAAATAATCATCCATTATTGGGCAGGATTTTTGTTTGTCTTTGA
>CAYNRB010000031.1:0-21708 GCA_964399475.1 uncultured Methylomarinum sp. | reverse complement strand
CCGGTTGCTGGTCGATAACCATAACTACAGTACAGAAAATCCTGCTCGTAGATTGCCTCTAAATTCTTCGCTACTGCCAATTGCAGTAATTTATCTGCCTTTGCTGGTATTCCCAAGGGGCGTAACTTTCCGCCTAACTTTGGAATATATTTCCTAAGGACTAACTTAGCCCTATACTTCTTATATTTAACCTGTTGAACTAACTGTTCGATATTGCCAATGAGATTTCCTTCATACGTTATCGCATCAATTCCATCCACACCAGCACTCGCCCGTTTGTTGATAAAGTCCCAACAACTGAACAAGAAACTAACCGTTAATAGGCCAATCAAATTCCGAAATCGGTAAGTTTTGTTTTGTGCCGCTTTATTCGCTCTTCCCCACAGTGAGGTTTGCTCCATTGTTCCAATCCTTCATGTTTGGTAAGAGTTGCCTTTGCGGTCTACACACAATGTACATCCCTTCCCTATGTACGCGGCTTTCCCGCGCTCAGAGTGCTATGAATGTATCTGACGACTCCCTACCATCATCAGCCATTCTTCTTTGGTTGGATAGGTTTACCTGTATAGTCAAGACTTAGGTATAGGTTTCCCCCTCATCATTACCTTATCCTACTGTCAGGAATCGTAAGGATCTCACAAGTTCCCATCGCTTCTCTCCACATATGCCACGCTTCCCAACACCAACAGCTCTTCGACAATCTAACCATAGCGATTGTTCTGTATTGGCTTCCGTCTTCATGGCTATTTTACGAAAATGATCGGAATAAATGGCCAAAATGGGTTTTCCGCAATAGGTTTTCTATTCTCGGGCAGGATCCTGTAAGTAGAATAATGCAGGAGCTATTATTAAGGAGCAAATGCCGAGAAGACAAACAAAAAGACAAGCTAGTTGCCCAAATTATTTCATGCACGTTCCTGGTACTTATAGAAAAAATCAAATCACTATAAATTCCACAACTTTAACTGCACCAAGTACATATTATTCATTTTATAAAAAAAGTGTCTTATATAACTGAAGTTTCCCAATTATTTTCGCCGTGACGTATAAAGAGAAACCATTTAAATTGGGGTTTGCTCTATTTAGAGCAACAGCAACTAAAATAACAAAGCCTTGTGCATTGCGGCTTCTGTTATTTTAAAAACTGGGAAACTTCAGTTATACAATTCACAACCCTTTTCTATATAAATGATAAAATACTAGTATTGAGCATTTAGAAAACGTCAATATTAAACAAATAGGATTACTTTCCCCTGCAATGCCCCAATTATCATACAACTGTTTAAACAAGGGGAACAAAAAACCATCATTCTAATCACAAACATAGTTAATTATTTGATGACACCCAAACATGATAAAACCAACTCTAAAACAACTCTTACCATTCATCATTCTTGTTTTTGGCGGAGGAATTTTCATAATACTCATCATGACCAAGCCTGCATCTATTTCCACTCCTATTAAAGAACGAAGCTGGAATATCCAGACCCAAGAAGCCAATCCTAAAACACTCTCACCTAGCCTAATTTTATATGGTCAAATTGAAACATCTGCATTAGTACAGGCCGCCGCACCTGAAAAAAGCCGAGTAGCTAGTTTAAATGTCCGAGAAGGGGAACCTATTATTAATGGACAATTACTTTTAACCCTAGATCAAAGAGACTTTAAACCACGACTAAATCAGGCAGAAGCCAGAGTTGCAGAATTAGAAGCATTAATACAAAGCGAGTTGTCTCGCTTTAAATCCGATACCCAAGCTTATGCTTATGAAAAGTCGATCGTAAATTTGGAGCAATCTGCGGTTAAACGTGCAACCAATCTCAAAAATAGAAAACTAGGCTCTACTGCTGAGTTGGAACAAGCACAAGGCCAACTTAAACGACAACAATTGGCCTTAGTTAATCGCGCCTTTACAATAACTGATCATGATTCACGTTTGCAGCAATTAAAAGCACGTCTAGCCCATAGCAAAGCGGATGTTGAACTAGCCCAGCTTGATTTGGAACGTAGCAAAATTATTGCTCCCTTTGATGGATTTGTAGAGAAATTGCTTGTTGCGACAGGTGATCAGGTCAATGCAAATCAAATATTACTGAGTCTTTATTCAACAGAACAATTAGAAATACGTGCCAAAATTCCTGTTTCTTTTCAAAATGAAATACAAAAAGCACTGTTAAATAATCAACAGCTAGAAGCACTAGCTGATTACGGCGGATCACCTTTAAAATTAACTTTAAATCGCCTTGCTGGTACAGCAGATGCCAGAGGAATTGATGCTTTATTTGAAATTGAATCGGGTAACGAATGGGTAAGATTAGGAAGTACAATTAGCCTAAGACTGCAAAGACCCAAAATTAATAACGTCATTACATTACCTTATTCCGCACTCTACGATAACAATCTAATTTACCGCGTTAAAAATAACCGTTTAGAATCTGTCAAGGCTAAAGTTGTAGGAAATTATATAAAAAATCAGCAAGAAAAATTATTAGTATTCAGCACAAAAATACAACAAGGCGATGAAATAATGATTACCCACCTGCCTAACGCAATCAGTGGGCTTAAAGTTGAATTGAGTAATAACCCCCAATGAAACAAGCAACGGATCTATTAAGTTTTTTTGCACATCACAAAGTAGCGGCTAATTTGCTAATGCTGATGATGATATTGGGGGGTTTCTTTAGCATACAAAAATTAAACGTACGCCATTTCCCCATATTCGACCTGGATTTTATCACCGTCAGCGTGGTTTGGAGTGGAGCCAGCTCAGAGGATGTTCAAACATCTATCACCACTCCATTAGAACAATCTTTGCGATCAATTGATAATTTAAGAAAAATGACCTCCACCTCCGGACAAGGACTCTCATCCATTACCCTGGAATTGGTGGAAGATTCGAATATTATTTTGGCTTTAAATCAGGTAAAACAAAAAGTTGATGAGTTTCGTAACCTGCCCAGTGATGCCGAAGAACCTAAAGTAACCAATTCTGCCCGTTATGAGCAAGTTGCTCGCGTATTAATTTTCGGCCCAGAAAATCTTTCTGAATTAAGAACCTTAGTTAACCTTTTTGAACAACAATTACTCAATCAAGGCATTGATAAACTAGATATCTCCGGTTTACCAGAACAAGAGATTTCAATCCAAGTATCACATAAAACTCTACAACACCTGGGTCTGAGTCTAGATCAAATAGCGCTACGTATTTCAGAATTAAGTAGGGATTTACCTGCCGGCACCTTTGGTGAAAATAATCTAGCTACTGAATTACGAAGTCTAGATCAACGTAGAAACGAACTAGGCTTTGCCAATCTGCCATTAATTAGTGACACAACAACTCGGATTAATCTGGGTGACATCGCAGTCATCAAGCGACAAAATAAAAAAGGCGGTGTTACTTTAAGTATTGCTGGAAAACCTGCTGTAGAAATGGTTATTCGCAGTGCTGAAAAAGGTGATTCATTCAAATCAGCCAATAGATTTCAAAGTTGGTTAACTCAAACCAAAGCCAATCTGCCAAAAGGCGTTTCCTTGCATGTCTATGATGAATCCTGGAAATCAATTAAAGATCGCATACATTTGTTAATTAAAAACGGTGGCGGAGGATTGATTTTAGTCGTTTTTATACTCTATCTTTTTTTGAGCCCTCGCATAGCTTTCTGGGTTGCCTTCGGCATTCCGGTTTCATTTATGGCAACCTTGTTAATCATGTATTTTATTGGTGCCAGTATTAACATGATTAGCCTGTTTGCGCTGATTATGGCTTTAGGCATCATTGTAGATGATGCCATTGTAGTCGGTGAAGATGCCTTAACCCATTATCAAGAAGGAGAAACCCCATTGATGGCGGCAGAAGGTGGCGCACGACGAATGTTTGCTCCCGTTATAGCCTCTTCGCTAACCACCATAGCGGCATTTATACCACTAATGTTGATTGGCGGACATATTGGCAATATTTTAATTGCTATTCCAATAGTCATTATTGCAGTCATTATTGCATCGGTTATCGAAAGTTTTTTTGTTCTACCCAGTCACTTGCGTCATTCTTTTTTGAAGATGAAAAACCAACAAAAAGATCTAAAGGATACCTGGCATCATCGTTTTAACAAGCATTTCAATCAGTGGAAAAACCATCAATTCAGAAACCTAATCACCCTGACACTTAATCATCGCGCCATTGCATTAAGTCTGGTTATCGCCTTATTAATTGTTACTCTTGGCTTATTAGCCAGTCAGCGTCTAAAATTTCAATTTTTCCCCTCCCCTGAATCCTCAATGCTTTATGCAAATATTTCCTTTGTGACTGGAACACCAAAAGCACAGGTAGACTTGTTTTTGGATCAAATGCAAAAAGCCTTGAAAGATACAGACAAGGCACTTTCGGAACAGACATTAGTCTTAACCCATTTCATCCACCATGGCAGTGGAATATCAAGTAGAGGAAAATCGGTTCGAAAAGGAGATCATTTAGGAGCAATGACCATAGAACTTGTCAACTCAGATGACAGAAATATAAGAAATAGTGAATTTATCAAAGCATTGAAACAACGCCTACCTAATACGGCTGGTTTAGATAACTTAACCATTACTAGTCGAATCTCCGGTCCGCCAGGGAGAGGATTATCAATACGCTTTACAGGTAATAGCACGGAGCAACTAAAACAGGCCGCATTAGAATTTGCAACTGCCATTAAGGACATTCCTGGTGTCAGTGAAATAGAAGATGATATGCCTTATGGTCGCACCCAACTAGTCTATAAACTAAGCCCAAGAGGAGAGGCTTTAGGTTTGACAATCGCAGAATTAGGCCAGCAATTACGTACGGCTTTTGACGGCAAGCTAGTTCAAATTTTCCAGGATGGTATAAATGAAATTGAGGTTAGGGTATCTCTTCCAGACCATGAGAAACAACAACTCAGTGCACTCAATCAACTAGAAATTCATTTGGATTCAGGACTGACACTACCACTAAGCAGTGTTGCAGAATGGACTTCAAAACGAGGTTTTGAGATTTTACGACACGCAGAAGGTCAATTGGCAGTAGAAATTTCAGCGGATATAAATTCTAAAATCAATAATGCCAATCTGATTCTAGCAGATCTGAAAAAAACGACTTTACCCGAATTAGCCGCAAAATATGCCATCAACTATTCTTTAGAAGGCCAATCTGCGGATCAAGCTGAAACCCTGAGCGACATGAAATATGGTTTGCTCATGGGCTTAACCTTGATTTATCTGGTATTAGCCTGGGTATTTGCATCGTATGGCTGGCCATTGGTGGTCATGGCTGCTATTCCTTTTGGATTAATTGGGGCTTTGTTAGGTCATCTCTTAATTGGTATTGATCTAACTATTTTGTCCTTATTCGGGCTATTTGGTTTATCAGGTATTGTTATCAATGATTCAATCATTCTAGTAAGTTTTTACCAGAATTTAATCGAAAAAGGCATGGAGTCTCATTTAGCTTTAGTTGAAGCTTCTTGCCAGCGATTAAGGGCAGTAATACTGACTTCGATAACCACCATAGCGGGATTGACCCCCCTGTTGTTTGAAACATCTTTACAGGCACAGTTTTTGATCCCTATGGCTGCTGCGATTGCATTTGGACTGATGTTTTCTACTGTTTTGGTGTTATTGATTATTCCTGTTTTATTGTCCTATCATGAAGATGTTTATTATTGGTTTCGTGGGTTGCTTAAGGCTGAAGCATAACTAAACTTAAATGCAATATGTATTGTAAGTCTTTAAGGCGCTCTGGCGGACACCCCTGAAGAATAAAATATTCAATGAAGTGAACCGATGCCACTTCGGGTGGACATCCAATATGACAGGTTAAGTTTACTTCTCCAGGCTCTATCCCAGAAACGAGTGATAATTAAAAAAACATGAATACTGCATAAAAACTAAGTCTGCTGATGTATGATTTCAGATGGAAGGATTTTGTGTGGATGATTGATAGTAAAAACATGTAAAAATAGGTATTGACATGGTTATGACAGGAACGTGCACGAAATAACTTGAGCAACTAGCTTGTCTTTTTTTCCATCTTCAGCGTTGCATAAATAGTTACGCAGCTCGCTATGCGCCTATTTATACAACACTGAATATGAAAAAAATCCTGCGTAAAATTAGTTACATTAATTAAACTTGGGTACTTAGAAGGCTGTCCAAGAATAGAAACCGTAGCGAGGGAAACCCATTTTGAGTCAGTTTTTTCGATCATTTGAGGCGAATAGTTGGGCTATTTTACGAAAATGATCGGAAAAAATGACCAAAATGGGTTTTCCGCACTAGTGCATGGATGCACGTAGGTAGAACAATGCAGGAGCTATTGTCGAGTAGGTTGCTGTTCTCGGACAGGCTCCTAGTGCCCCGACAATTTAGGTTTAATGGTTCAAAGTTAATGTAGAGCGGACTTCAGTCCGCTCTACAATATCCATAAAACAAAAGCTGATAAAGTACTAGTTTTGTGAAGTCCAATAACACTCTATACCACAATTACTAACCAAGCATTTTGAAATTACCCATGCTTCATAATACGCGCTTTATCGCGCTGCCAGTCACGCTCTTTAGAAACCGCCCGTTTATCATGTAACTTTTTACCTTTAGCCAAACCAATTTTCAGTTTAGCCCTCCCCTTTATCCAATACATAGATAAAGGTATAAGGGTGTAGCCTTTACGCTCTACACCGCCAATTAATTTATTTAATTCTTGCCTATGCAGGAGTAGTTTTTTTCTTCTTACGGTATCGGGCACTATGTGAGTTGATGCTGAAAGCAATGGCGATATATGAGCGCCTAATAACCAGGCTTCACCTTTATGAATAATAATATGGCTTTCTTTCAGTTGGATTCTGCCTTCTCTTAGACTTTTAACTTCCCAGCCTTCAAGCACCAAACCTGCTTCCAATTGTTCCAGTACAAAAAACTCATGGGTTGCATGGCGGTTTTTTGCAATAGTGTTATCTGGGGTTTTATTTTTTTTTGATTTTTTACCAGCCATAAGCAATGAAAATATTTTTTTTACTGAAACAAAGGAATTAATTATGGTATTTTACTTGATTCATTGATAATGGTAATAACTATTTAGAATTGACTAGGCACAATAATGGCGAATACAAAATCTATCCACGGAGAATGGTCCTCTCGTTTTGCATACATACTTGCTGCAACAGGTTCTGCAGTGGGTCTGGGTAATATATGGAAATTTCCTTACATTACCGGAGAAAATGGAGGCGGAGCTTTTGTTTTAGTCTATCTAGGTTGTGTCATAGCAATTGGTATCCCCATCATGATTGCTGAAACCATGTTGGGTAGAAGAGGCCGCCAAAGTCCAATTAATACATTACAAACTTTGGCTGAAGAAGCCAAAGTTAGTCAAAACTGGAAATACCTCGGATGGATGGGAGTGATTGCTGGGGTGCTAATTCTTTCTTATTATAGCGTTATTGCTGGCTGGGCCATTGCTTATGTCATGAAGGCTATTTTTGGAGGATTTTCTGCCGATGCATCCATCGTTAAAGCCAGTTTTGATAATTTAATTGCCAGCCCAGTGCAGCTAGTGTTTTGGCATACTGTATTTATGGTTGCTACCATGTCGGTTGTTATGCGTGGAGTAAAAGGTGGGCTGGAGAAAGCCGTAAAATTATTAATGCCGACTCTATTAGCACTGTTGATTCTTTTAGTTGCTTATGCCATGACCACGGGTGAAGCTTATTTTAAAGGACTTGAATTTCTATTTAGCCCTGATTTTAGTGAGATCGACAGTGATGCAGTTTTAACTGCAATGGGACATGCTTTTTTTACCTTAGGCTTGGGAATGGGTGCCATTATGGTTTACGGCTCTTATTTACCCAGTGGAATTTCTATCTTTAAAACCAGTTTATACATAGCTGGTGCAGATACCATTGTTGCCTTGTTAGCCGGTATTGCCATTTTCCCTCTGGTTTTTGCAAATGGACTTGAGCCTGGTTCAGGTCCCGGTTTAATTTTTCAAACCTTACCGATTGCTTTTGGCAATATGACTGGAGGATGGCTATTTGGGATTTTATTTTTTGTGTTATTGGTATTTGCCGCGTTAACTTCATCAATTTCATTGATTGAACCTTTAGTTACATGGCAGATTGAAAATAAAGGTTATACACGTTTTAAAGCCAGTTTAATTAGTGGTATCACTACCTGGGCATTAGGTGTCAGCGTTGCCTTATCATTTAATCTCTGGTCTGACATAAAACTCTTTGATAAAACTATTTTTGACTTGCTAGATTACCTGACGGCAAACCTAATGTTACCTATTGGTGGATTTGGTATCGCTATTTTTGCTGGCTGGATAATGCATAACAAACATGTACGCGATGAACTGGATATACCCGATCAATACTATCAAGTCTGGCATTTTTTAATACGCTATGTCGCACCTGCATCGGTTTTCTTAGTCTTTATCCATGTGCTTGGAGTGCTGTAAATGACGCATGTACAAAAAAGTGCATTAGTTAAGTTCTCGGCTTTACAGATGTTTGAATTAGTTGATGACATTGAATCTTACCCAGAATTTTTACCTTGGTGCAGAGGAACCAGGATTCTGAAAAGAGAAGGTGATATTGTAGAAGCAGAAATACAAATTTCAAAAGCAGGCTTCAATAAATCTTTTGCCACCCGAAATAGAAATGATGGGCATGGAAAAATATTTCTATCCTTATTAAATGGGCCTTTTTCTTCATTAGATGGTTTTTGGGAATTCATGCCCTTACGTGAAGATGCCAGTAAAATTTCCATAGATCTTGAGTTTGAAATGAATGGCAAACTTGCCAGCTTGGCTTTTGGCACTATTTTTAATCAGATTTGTAATACCATGGTAAGCTCATTTTCTGAACGTGCCAAACAGATATATGTGTAAACGGGCTATTGATGCTGAAGTGGCTTATGCCAAACCTGAAAGTCAAACGGTCATTAAAGTCACATTAGATCAGGGAACCACCATACAACAAGCGATTATTAAATCAGGTATTGTTAAGCAATATCCTGAGATTGATTTGAGCCAGATAAATGTTGGCATTTTTGGTTTAAAATGTACCTTAGATAAAATTGTTGAACAAACTGACAGAGTGGAAATTTATCGTCCTTTACTCCAGCATCCTATGGACGCAAGAAGAAACAGGATAAAAAACTCGCGCTAATTGCACGCTCTGCGTCACTGCCATTAAGTTAAGGAGTTTCAATCATAAATAGTATCCCGTCGGTTGTGGGTGATGATAGGAACCCCAACAATTATTGTTTATGTCATTCCATTGTTGGTATTCCTATCGTCACCCACAACCTACAAGAAACTTACTTAGGAGCAAGGATTTAATATTATCCGAATGTTTTTGGCCCAGGTTTTTCTTGTTTATCAAAATAACTACAACAAAATTTCCTGGTATCCACTATAAATCACAAGGAATTTAAAAAGTTGAAGGTAAGCTGAGCAATTTTTTTGCCCACCAATATTGGAGAATGCTACGGTGGGCAAAAAAGACTGTCCACCCTACAAAAATTCTATCAATTTCACCCTGTAACATATAGCGGATACCTTTCCTGCATAATTATCTTCACCTCTATATTATGAATAAACATCGTTTCAATGAGCAAGAAAGAGCAGGTGTTTACAAAGCTATTTCAGAACGCCGAGATATGCGTCATTTTTTAGCCGATCCCATTGACCCACAAATTTTACACAAACTACTTCAGGCGGCTCATCAAGCTGGCAGTGTCGGTCTCATGCAACCATGGCGTTTTATTAGAATTACTGAAGAGTCACTCAGAATAAAAATTCATCAATTGGTTGAAACAGAGAGAATAGAAACCGCAAAAGCGCTTGAAGAAAGACATGACGAATTTATGAAACTCAAAGTAGAGGGCATTACTGAATGCGCTGAACTAATAGTGGTTGCATTAGCGGATAAACGCGAACAGCATATATTTGGACGTAGAACATTGCCAGAGATGGATCTGGCATCAACAGCCTGTGCTATACAGAACATGTGGCTGGCAGCAAGAGCCGAAGGCTTGGGAATGGGCTGGGTTTCTTTGTTTGAACCTAAAGATCTGGCAAAACTTTTAAAAATGCCTAGCGGCAGTCAACCTATTGCGATTCTATGCTTAGGACATGTTGATGAATTTTACCCTAAACCTATGCTAGAACAAGAAAAATGGTGTCAGTCCAGACCATTACAGGATTTCGTTTCAGAAAACACCTGGGCATAAGGTAACTCACAAACAATAAACCACCAATATTGGGCAGGATTTTTGTTTGTCTTTAGTCGTGTTGCAATAGGCACATAGCCAGCTACGAAACTATTTCTACACAGCTAAAGACGGACAAAAAGATCAGCAAAATTGATGTTTTTTTGTTTGCGAGCCGCCTAAGCACCTAATTTTTTAAAACAATCTATTCAAAATATGCCCATTCACTATTTTAACGAGTAAGATCCAAGGTTATCATGAAAGCACCTATTATCATCATTGGTATAGGAGAATTAGGTGGAGAATTTGCTCGTGGTTTTTTACGCTGCGGTCATCCTGTTTTTCCCGTTACTCGACAAATTAATATGGCTGATTTAAGTCAGCAAATCCCCTCCCCTGCCTTTGTTTTAATTACCGTACAAGAAAGTGAGCTACAGACAACTCTCGAACAATTACCCGATAATTGGAGAGACAAAGTTGGTTTACTCCAAAATGAATTATTACCTCGTGATTGGCAATCCCATCGGCTAATAAACCCAACAATCACAGTGGTATGGTTTGAAAAGAAGCCGAGCATGGCTCTTAGCAATATTCTGTATTCTCCAAGTTATGGCTCTCAAGCTTTATTAATTACCAAAGCTTTACAAGAAATAAAAATACCAACCAAAATTCTAGCCAGTGAAGATGAATTATTATTTCAACTAGTTCGTAAATCTCTTTATATTTATACGGTCAATATTTGTGGTCTGCATTCTAATTGCACTGTGGGATATTTATGGCATAACCATCATTCTTTAGCACTTGAGGTTGCTGAAGAAATTCTCAGCATTCAGGAATGGTTAACGGGCAAGAAGCTGCCCAGAAATGATTTGATTGCAGGAATGGCTGAAGGTATTGAAGACTGTCCCGATAGATATTGCCTAGGTCGTAGTGCTTCCAGCCGATTACAGCGAGTTTTGGATTATGCTCAAGAAGCAGGCATTAAAACACCTAAGCTATTGCAAATTTATCAGCTTAACAATACATAATTAGCATCCGTATCTCAATGTATTCTATCAATAATTCCTTGTAATTCATCCAGACTCATATAATCAAAAACCAGTTTTCCTTTGCCATTTTGTTGATGATTAATAGTAACCTTAGCACCAATTTTTTCTGATAGGGCTTCCTGCAATCTTAAGGTATCAGTATCCACAGGTTTCTGAACAGGCTTTTTGTCACTGAGCAATTCTTTTATCATCTTTTCAGTAGCTCTGACAGTTAAACTCAGTTTTGCTACTTTATTAGCGACCTCTATTTGCTTATCCGCTTCTAAAGCCAATAAAGCACGTGCATGCCCCATTTCCAGAAAACCTTTAACGAGTAATGTTTTAACTTCATTTTGTAAATCAATCAATCGCAATAAGTTAGAAACCATGGCTCTTGATTTCCCCACCGCATCTGCAACTTGCTGATGAGTCATATCATACTCATCAATTAATTGCTTTAAGGCTTCGGATTCCTCCAGTGCATTTAAGTCTTCACGTTGAATATTTTCTATTAATGCTATGGCCATTGCCGCACGATCATCAATTTCTTTTATTACAACAGGGACTTCCCGTAATGCTGCTAATTGTGCAGCTCGCCAGCGACGTTCTCCGGCAATGATTTCATATTTATTTTCATTCAGCAAGCGTACAATGATGGGTTGAATAATCCCTTGCGCCTTAATGGAATCCGCTAATTCCTGTAATGCTTCTGGCTTCATGTCCTTGCGCGGCTGGAATTTTCCTCGCTGTAAAAACTCAATAGGTAAACTTTGTAATCCAGCACTTTTTTCGGGTTCTTGTGCCACTACATCGCCTAATAGGGCATCCAGCCCCCTTCCTAGTCCTCTTTTTTTTAATGCCATTATTGTTGCTCTTCTTTTCTGACCAATTCACCTGCCAAGGCAATATATGCGACTGCACCCCGAGAATTTTTATCATACATGATGATCGGAAAACCATGACTGGGTGCTTCGGCTAATCGTACATTTCTAGGTATACAGGTTCTAAAGACTTTTTTATCAAAATATTCCAGTAATTGATCGGAAACATCTTTAGTCAAGCGGCTTCGCGTATCAAACATGGTTCTTAAAATGCCTTCAAGATGTAGCCCCGGATTGACCGTATCCCGAATATTTTTTAACGTGGACATTAATGCCGATAAACCTTCCAGCGCATAATACTCACATTGCATGGGAATCAATACGCTATTGGCTGCGACCATTGCATTGAGCGTTAACATATTCAATGAAGGGGGGCAGTCTATCAATATGTAGTCATAGTGATCCTTGATGGGTAATAAAGCATCAGCCAGCTTCCTTTCTCGGTTTTTAGCATTCATTAAATGAACTTCTGCTGCCGTCAAGTCTGAATTTCCGGGAATAATATCAAACCCGATGATCTGATTTTTAATAATGATTTCAGATACAGGAACTTCTTCCAGCAATAATTCACAGCTGGAATACTCGACTTCATCCTTATCCACACCGGATCCCATGGCAGCATTTCCCTGGGGATCTAAATCAATCAACAGCACCTTTTTTTTGATCGCAGCTAAAGAAGCTGCCAAGTTAACGCTGGTAGTAGTTTTCCCCACACCACCTTTTTGGTTGGCTACGGCAATGACTTTACCCATTTTCAGCCAACCCCTTTATTAGAATTAAACATCTTTCCACCTTTACACCAGGTACAGTAACGGGAATAACTGAATATGGCTGTTTAATTTGATCCAGTTCATCCACTGGCTTTTGTCCTTTCATTGCTAATAGCAAACCTTGTTTCTCAATTAGATGCTGGGTCAAGTTTATAATATCGGAAAGATTAGAAAATGCTCGCATAATAACCGTAGAAAAAAGATCTGTTGGTCTTAGATTTTCAACACGATTATGCAGTACGGTTACATTTTTCAGTTTTAATTCTATTATCGCCTGTTGTACAAAACGAGTTTTTTTAGCACTGGAATCAACAAGAGTAAATTTAACATTCGGTAAAAATATGGCTAAAGGGATACCGGGCAAACCTGCTCCTGTTCCAATATCTGCCACGCGATGGCCTTCTATAAAAGGTAGCACGGTCAAGCTATCAAGAATATGTAACCTAGCCATATCTTCTGCTGTATGTAGTGCTGTTAAATTATAGGTTTTATTCCATTTTTCAATCAATTTAATGAAACTCAGCAATAAACCCAACTGTTTTTCATCCGCATTAATCTCTAATTCTTGCAATCCCTGTTCTAATATTGCTTCCATTAGGCCGATTTCTTTTTTAAATGTACCAGTAATAGAGAAATGGCAGCGGGTGTTATTCCTGGAATACGAGAGGCCTGGCCTAAAGTTTCCGGTTTTTGCAATTTCAGCTTTTCGCTGACTTCATTTGAAAGCCCAGACACTTGACTATAATCTTCAACCTGAGAGAGCTTTAAATAATTGTATCGTTTGGTGCGGTTGATTTCTGTTTGCTGTCTATCAATATAACCTGCATATTTGGCTTGAATGGCAACTTGACTCCCAACTTGTTCATCAATATTTTCCATTTCAGCAAAAGTTAACAAGTTTTCCACATCCACCTCTGGTCTTCGTAATAAAGACATCATACTGACTTCTTTCTGGATTTTCTTACCCCATAGACTTTCAGCTTTCTGCGCCAGTTCGGTATCTACTCGCACCCATTTTTTAGCCAAATCAGTTTGTAGCTGTGCAATTGATTCTCGCTTTTGTTCAAAAGTTTGCCAACGCAGTTCACTAACCAGACCCAGTTCCCTGCCTTTTTCAGTTAAACGTAAATCTGCATTGTCTTCTCTTAACAACAATCTGTATTCTGCTCGGCTGGTAAACATTCGATAAGGCTCTTGTGTGCCTCGGGTAATCAAATCATCAATCATTACACCAATATAGGCTTCATTACGTTCAGGACACCAGCTTTCTTTCTCCTGCACTAATCTGGCGGCATTTAATCCTGCAATCAACCCCTGTGCAGCCGCTTCTTCATACCCTGTGGTTCCATTTATTTGTCCTGCAAAAAACAAGGCATCCATATGTTTGGTTTCTAAAGAGGCTTTTAAATCAATGGGATTAAAATAATCATATTCAATCGCATAACCAGGACGGATGATGACTGCATTCTCAAAACCTAGCATGGATTGTACGAATTGATATTGAATATCAAAAGGCAGACTGGTAGAGATACCATTGGGATAGATTTCGTGGGTTTCAAGACCTTCGGGTTCGACAAATATTTGATGTGAGTCTCTATCGGCAAAACGAACCACTTTATCTTCAATAGAAGGACAATAACGAGGACCTACTCCATCAATTATCCCCGTATACATTGGTGAGCGATCCATACCCGACCTTATGATGTCATGGGTTTTACTGTTAGTGCGTGTAATGTGGCAAGGAATTTGGCGTGGATGCTGCTGTCTGTTACCTATAAATGAAAATATAGGCAACACATTATCGCCGGGCTGAACTTCCAGCTTGCTAAAATCAATACTTCTTCCATCAATACGAGGCGGAGTTCCCGTTTTTAAACGATCAACTCTAAAGGGCAATTCCCGTAATCGTTCAGCTAAGGCAATAGATGCAGAATCTCCAGCACGACCACCACTATAATTTTCTAAACCAATATGAATACGACCGTCTAAAAAAGTACCTGTGGTTAAAACCACAGCCTGCGCTTCAAAATTCAGTCCCATTTGGGTTTTTACGCCAATAACCTTATCTCCTTCAACGATTAAATCAGCCGCTGTTTGTTGAAATAGAGTCAGATTATCCTGATTTTCTAAAATACTTCTAATCGCCTGTTTGTACAAACTACGATCCGCTTGCGCGCGTGTTGCTCTGACTGCCGGCCCTTTACTGGAATTAAGCGTGCGGAATTGAATACCCGCTTTATCAGCAGCCAAAGCCATTGCACCACCCAAAGCATCGACTTCTTTGACCAAATGCCCTTTGCCTATTCCGCCTATGGCAGGGTTACAGCTCATTTGACCTAGCGTATCAATATTTTGGGTCAGTAATAAGGTGTTAGCGCCACAACGAGCTGCAGCCAATGCGGCTTCTGTACCTGCATGACCACCGCCAATAATAATTACATCAAATTTTTTCTGGAAATTCACAGCTATTCTATGTTTAAATAAATGAGTATATTAATAGTATATACTGATAAATCCAATTTATTTAAGGTAATGTTATGAAAAAAACAAAGGAATCAAAGGCATTGGAAATAAATCGGCTTAAAAATCCGGTCGCAAAATTTGCATTCCAATTTAATAAAGCACAGGTCTTTAAAGATAAAACCAAATATCAGCGGAAGATGAAACATAAAGGCAAGGAGCCTTTTCCAATACTATTTTTTGATATTATTAGAAAAGGTTTCTGTTTTTTTATCTTTATGTTATTCAGTTCATTCATTGCTAGTGCAGCTGATGGAATGATAAATGTACAGAGTGAATTTAGTGTCACTACCACAGTCGAGCGATTAGAAAAAATATTGCATGAAAAAGGAATGACCATTTTTAATAGAATCAGTCATTCAGAAGGCGCTGCTAAGATTGGAATTCAATTACGTGAAACTGAATTGATTATTTTCGGCAACCCTAAAGCAGGGAGTCCATTAATGAAATGTCAGCAAAGTATAGCCATTGATTTACCACAAAAAGCCTTGATCTGGAAAGATGAAAATAATAAGGTTTGGATTTCATATAATGACATGGAGTATTTGATAAAAAGACATGATCTTCAAGGTTGTGAGACGCTAACATTAAAAATAGGCAAAATATTGGCTTCTATTATTAATTCAGTAGCTAGTGGACAATAAGAAACGTGCACGAAATAACTTCCACAATTGGCTTGTTTTTTGTCCGTCTTCTACGTTCTGGCAACAGTTGTACAGCTTGCTATACGCCAGTTGCCGAACTAATTCTGTGCACGTTCCTAAGGGGATATTTCAATCAATCATTCAGTCCACTACAAATTAATATTTGAGTGCATAGCGGACTCAAGTCCGCACTACAATATTCATTTAACCCAAGTAGATAGAATGTAGTAATTTATTAGATAAATTTGTTGAAAGATTTAGCCAAAAGACCGAACTGGAAGTGGCGGCGTATCATAACGACCTATAACCAAATTCCAATAAGCCCAAGATCGTGCATCATAAATTCCTGCTGGAGCGACATCCAATACCTGCTTTAAATCATCATCGGATAATTGTTTTCTTAATATACGAGTGTCTTCTAGCATACCATGAGTAAGGATGTATGCGGCAAGGCGTGGAATATCTTTTACAGCCTCTTCTGGTGACTCAAACCAGACACAGCGTCTTACAGTGTCTCGCATTTCTGTGGTTAAATTAATTGCCTTCATATCCCTAATACTTTTCTTTTAAGTCTTGCAATGACGGGAGATTTTCAAGATCGACGCTCCGTACTGCAGTTTGTAACGTCTTCTTTATTTGCGGCGTAATTCCTTTTATATCATCAAAATAAGAGAGTGCTTTTAAAGTTATTTGCGGATTGAATTGATTTTTATAGATAGCTTGCCCTGTGCTTAAAGCCATGGGCAGAGATATACCAGCCTCTATCAATGCGACCAAATCAACATAATCTTTCAATTCGGCACGCTTTTGTACAACACTGACTTTCATTCCTGCCAAGTCGAGCAAAGACGCTACTTTCATAACGCCATCAATTGTTTTTAATGGCGGAATAATGGAGTTTATATGAGGTAATCCAAAGAACGATAAATAAACCTCACCGCTCCTATAAACTTTAAGAGATAGTGTGTTTTCTTCACGTTGCGTTATTTGAGCATTTTTCAGTGCTGGAATAGAATTTAAAAGATCATCTGGATCAAACTTTTTTGAACCAAAGAAATCAAAATCAACACTTTCTCTATGACCCAATTGTAAAGCTATGGCAGTACCACCGTATAAAATAAAGTTATCTGGCACATCTTTTAACTCTAACCACAATTCTTTTTGTGGTAGAGGGAGAATATCTAAATAAGGTTTAAAGGTTTTCAATGTCATTATTAGCATCTTATTTTCTACTACTAAAGATACCGATAAATACTCACTTTAGATAGTCTAATATTCTTTTTTCCCACAATAACAATATTTCATAAAATAACCCAATTTTCCAAAGAAAAACCTCTAATTGTTTGGGCGTACTGCCAAAATTTCCAAGGCTGCAATTCGGTAGGCTTCTGCAAGTGTCGGAAAATTAAAGGTACTCTGAACAAAAATATCTATATCAGCATCATTTAACATGGCCATTTGACCGAGATGAACGACTTCAGTTGAATTTTCACCGACTAGCATGACACCAAGAATTTTCTTACCTTGACTATCAGAAACTATTTTTAGCATTCCTTGTGTATTTCCAGAAATCTGGCCTCTTGCCACTTCAGAAAATTTTGCTGTTCCAACCAGCACTTCTCCGTACTTTTCTTTCGCCTGTTTTTCAGTCAATCCAATTGATGATAACTCAGGTATCGCATAAATTCCGATAGGGATCAGGCCACTCAAATGTCCCAATTCAATATTCAGCGCATTACAGGCAGCTCGTCGACCCTGCTCCATTGAAGCGGAAGCCAAGGAAGGAGGACCAATGATATCTCCCGCTGCAAAAATATTAGATACTGAGGTTCTTAATTGTTGATCTACAGGGATCAAACCTCTGTCATTTACTGATAACCCCGCATTTTCAATCTTCAGATTCTGGATATTCGCAATACGGCCTGCCGCACACAATAATTTCTGACTGCGAATGACTGTGCCATTTTTACATTCAGTGACGACTTCACTGACCCCATCCCAATACACTTTTTCAACTTCATGACTCCCTAACCAAGAGCCGCCCATGGATTCAAATGCATGCACAAAGGTTTGGGTCATATCACTGTCTAAAAAACCCAGTGGTGTGGGAAATCGGTCTATCATGGTCACTTTTACACCCAGCGCCTGGAATATAGAGGCATATTCACTAGCAATCACACCACCACCTAGAACAGTCAGGCTCGCAGGTAAGTAGAGCATTGATAAAATCGAATCACTATCAAGAATATTTTCGTGATCTATCGGAATTAGTTCAGGTTTTCGAGGTAACGACCCCGTAGCAATAATAATTTTTCTGGCTTTGATTGTTTTGGTTTTCCCTCCCACAAAAGTGATTTTAATGGTTTCATTGTCGACAAAACCGGCTCTACCATGAATACGTTCAATATTGTTACGATCAATTTGTGACCGCATATAGTGGTCATGAGCCTTTAAAACGTCATCTAAACGATTGATTAACGTAGCCATCTCGACATTTTCACCTAAGGTAAAATTTGCTAATTCTGCATTCTGACGCATATGCAATACGCGTAATGCATTTTCACGTAAGGTTTTAGAAGGAATGGTTCCTCTGTGAACACAGGCGCCACCAAATAAATTATCTCGCTCAATGATCGTTACTTTTTGTTTCACTTTTGCAGCCTGAATGGCCGCTTTTTGCCCAGCCGGCCCGCTTCCAATAACAGCCACATCATAGTCAAAGTCAAAGTCATTACTCATGCTGACAACCCAGCCACCCGATTTTTAATATTCTCGGTCTGATCCAATATTTTTTCTATTTCATCATGATATAAATTCAAATTTCCAATGGCGGGTAACGTAACTAGCTGATCTACTGCATTCGATTCAGAAGCAAGCATTACTGTGGCAAATTCTGCGCCTGCATTGACCAAAGCCGCATGGTTTAAAGTAGTAGCAGGATTATTAAATTCAGTGACTGCTTCTATGACTAATACAGGCATTTTCCATGTATTAACTACCGCTTGACTGACTTGGTGGCTATAACTAGACTCGAGCCCACATACTTCTTCTTCCGATAATTCAGTATGATATTTTTTAGCCAGATCCAATACAGTTTGCAAGACAGCAGGACGACCAATTGAATGAAGTAATCCGCCCAAAAAAGCGACTTCAACATTACTTCGACAATGACGTGCAATTTCTTTGGACCATAAAGATGAAGCCAGTGCATGTTGCCAAATTGACGCAACATAATCATCATAGCCAGGTGTATTAAAGAATTTGGCTCCGATTGAAACAGACAAGGCAATTTCACTAATTAGCCCCATACCCAAACGGGCAATTGCCTGCTGGAGTGAAACCAGATTAGACAGTGGAGTATATGCAACAGAATTTGCAACTCGCATAACATGACCCGCTAACGACTGATCACTTTGTATTAATTGAGCCATTTCACAGGCATCAGAGTCAGGATTCTGAGCTAATAACAAGGCTTTATTGGCAACTTCCGGCAACATCGGTACTTCAATGCCATTACATTTAATCAATTGCTCTAAAGATTCAACGAGCATCTGGGTCTGACTAGGCAGAATATTTTCAGCTGTTTTCATAAGATTATTATTAAAATTAGTCTAACATTCATTCGGACAGGTGTAATTCAATACTAGCACAAGCTTTAAATTACGCTGAAGAACAGACAATTAATTTATCTCAATCTCTTTTCGTTACTCTCAATCTATATTGTATAGGTTATTAAGAAACTGACCAGATCTGGTTCTTTAACAAATAGCAGGATTGATGAATCTTAAATTTAGAATATTTATCTTCACTGTGATACTTTTCTTTCTGCAAAAATCAACTTACACTATACTGCGTGATCGTATCCGCACAAATATAACCACTACACAATATATTCATTCTCTTTTTACTATCAAGTTCTTCAACAATGAAAAACCAGTCACTTCAAGATCAATTACTAAACACCGGTTTAGTCAACAATAATAAAGCGAAACAAATCAGAACCGAAAAAAGAAAACAGGCTAAGAAACAACAAAAAAACAAAGTTGAAATTGTAGATGAAGCCAAACAATTTGTTCAGGATGTCAAGCTTAAGCAAGTTGAAAGAGATAGATTATTAAACCAAAAACGTCAGCAACAAGTCGAAGAAAAACAAATTGCTAATCAGATTCTTCACTTAATTGAAATCAATAAGCTAACTAAAGATGAAGAGGGCATTGCTTATAACTTTACCGATAAAGATAAAGTTAAGGTAATCTACATTAATGAAGAAACTCGCAATAAAATCATTGCTGGCAGACTTGCAATAGTTAAGGCAAAAACAAGCTATGAAGTCGTTGCGGTTAAAGTGGCAGAAAAGATTAGACAAAGAAATGAACAGGCAGTTGTTGTATTATTTACTGAAAATACTGAGACTGAAATTGAGGATGAGTATCAACAATATGAAATACCAGATGATTTAATGTGGTGAGACATAAGGAAGCTGGAAATAAATAATCGTCCATTATTGGACAGGATTTTTGTTTGTCTTTGGTCGTGCGACAATAGGCGCATAGCAAGCCATGTAACTCGTCATTCCTGCATATTTTTAACAGGGATTCATGTTATTGTGATAGTGGACTTAAGTTAAGCCTCTGGTAGGTTGTGGGTGAAGATAGGAATCCCAACAATGAGGAATAAGCAATAATTGTTAGGGTTCCTATCATCACCCACAACCTACGAGATACTATTTATGATTGAAACTCCTTAACTTAATTGTAGTGACGCAGAGCGTGGCAAACATTATCAAGTCCAAATCAAAACTTTCAATATCCCAAATTAGTCATTTGACGCATTATCCATCTCTGTCGTTGACGCATATACTTAGAAGGTTTTCTTACCTGATATTTTCTAGGATTTGGTAATGATGCTGCTAACAATGCCGATTGCGCTCTGGAAATGCGTAAAGCTGGAACAGAGAAGTATTTCTGACTAGCCGCTTCTATGCCAAAGAGATGATCGCCAAATTCAATGCTGTTCAGGTACACCTCAAGTATTCTTTGCTTACTCCAAAAGACCTCAATCAATAATGTAAACCATGCTTCAAAACCTTTACGCCAGAAGCTTCGAACGGGTATCAAAAAAATATTTTTAGCGAGTTGCTGACTAATGGTGCTGGCTCCTCTAAGCCTACCTCCATCAAGCCAGGTTTCTATTGCCAGCATCATTGATTCTTTATCAAAACCGTGATGCTTATAAAATTTCTGGTCTTCGGCAGCTACGACCGCTGAAAAAGCATGCCTGGAAATTTTTTCGGCATCTATCCAATGATGTTCAATTTCTTGATAATTTTTTCCTCCCTGAAAATTTTCAATATGCCGATAAAGCATAAAAGTAGTGATCGGTACCGGAAAATATCGAAACACGCCAACCAATAATAACGATGAAGAAACAAAGCCTATCAAGAAAAATAGAATAAAGCGTTTGAAAACAGCAAAAATTATTCTTATCAGTTTTTTTAACATCGATAAAATTGGATAGATATAAAGTAAAATAAGACAGCCGTTTGGCATCCACTCTATAATTAAAGGGAAATAATAAAAATTATGGGAGCGTAGATACTCTCTTAAAACGCAAGTCCAAATTCAATTAATTGCTAAAAATAACT
>CAYNRB010000030.1:1466-22397 GCA_964399475.1 uncultured Methylomarinum sp. | reverse complement strand
GGGGAGCAGTGGTAAAAACTTATAATTAATCTTGTAAACCAACGACTAAAGAACGGGCATTAATAGGTTCAGCAACTAACACAGGGATGTGTTAGTTGAAATAAAAAGGTATCCACTATAGGTAAGAGAGCGTAGGGTGGCCAGTCTTTTTTGCCCACCTTAGCGCACTCTAATTGGGGGGCAAAAAAGACTGCCCACCCTACAAAAAACCTATCAAATTCGCCCTGTAACAGATAACAGATAACAGATAACAGATAACAGATACATAAAAAGTTATTCAATATTTTGAATTTGTTCTCTCATTTGTTCAATCAATACTTTTAAGTCAATTGAAATTTGAGTCATCTTTTTGTCAGCAGATTTAGAGCCTAAAGTATTGGCCTCCCGATTTAATTCCTGCATGATAAAATCAAGGCGGCGACCAATAGGTTCATCTTTCTTGAGGTTATTCAATACTTCAAGTATGTGAGTATCTATGCGATCAAGCTCTTCGGTTACATCTAGTTTTTGTGCCAGAAAAACCATCTCCTGTTCCAGTCGATCATTATCGGCTTCTTTGATTAAATCTAAAATCTGAGTTTTTATTTTTACATGTATTCGTTCTAGTGTCTCAGGGAGTTGTTTATTAGCCAAATCGACTAAAACCTGAATTTTCTTGCAACGTTCTTCTATCAGTATGGCGAGTTGTGAGCCTTCTTTTTTTCTAGCAATAATTAAATTCTTAACTGTATTTTCAAGCAACTTATTCATGCTTAGTTGAATGGCCTGTTTATTGATTTCAGGTTCTTGCTGTATACCAGGAAAACCAAGTACATCAAGTGCCGTAAACGATTGCTGGGTATGCATGTGTTCTTCAATAGCGGATGTTGCATGTAATAAAGCTTTGACTGCATCTTGGTTTATACAGATACTTTCCTGCTTAGTGTGAATTTTATAACTAAATGAGCATTCTATTTTTCCTCGATTTAGTTGTGAACTCAGAACCGCGTATAACTGCGTTTCGGCGAATCTAAATCGTACCGGTAACTTTAAATTAATATCACAGTAACGGTGATTGAGCGAGCGTAATTCACAGTTTATTGTCAAGTTATCTACATCTATTTCGCTACTGGCAAAAGCAGTCATACTATTTATCATTTTTTGACCTATAATATCAAGAGTATATGTGGAATTAATGCAAAACTGCTATGCCCTTAAAAGCATAAAATGATGGTAAATTTATTTTAATATTTTTTTGTCGGCTTTCTATCTAGCCAGTATGATGTAAGGCATGCGGCTGTATCATTATAGCTTGTTCTAAAGGGTTTTTGCTACATCTCAATAGCTTTTTGGAAGACGCTTAAGATTGGTTTCAGTTTGCGGATGGTATTTATTTCCTGTGTGCTCTTCATTCATATGGCGCTTAGCAATTCAAAAAAACACTGATCTTAATGGCTGAATATTACGACCCAAAAACATACCCGAAAAAATGGAATTACCTCCAATCGGGCACTATTATAGATCAGTATATAATAGAACGGGAACTTGCCCATGGTGGCTTTAGTTCAGTTTATCTGGCAAGACAGAAAGTTGATCAGATACAAGTTGCTATAAAAGAATATTTACCTCGTAAATTAGCCCATAGAACCTGGAATAATGTAGTTGTTCCAAATAGTGATGAAACAAAAACCCTGTTTTTAAGAGGCCGAGCACTTTTTTTTGAAGAAGCTAAGGTTTTATCCGAATTAAAACATCATAATATTGTTGATGTGATTAATTTTTTTCAAGCTAATGATACCGTCTATCTGGTCATGACCTATGACTTTGGTGTCACTGTCGATAAGATTATAAAAAAGAAAATCCCAGCATTTACTGAAGAGTTTTTTACTTCGGTATTTAAACTATTACTGACTGGAATAGATGTCATTCATAAAAAAAATATGGTACATCTGGATATCAAACCTGCCAATATTTTAATCCGTCCAGATAATGATCCATTGCTACTTGATTTTGGTGCTATTCAAAAATTCCCACACCCTGTCAGAAGACAGCGAGCTAAAGTCTTGACTAAAGGATTTTCACCTGTAGAACAATATGTTTCAAGCGGAGCAGTGGGTCCCTGGTCAGATATTTATGCAGTTGGTGCTAGTATGCGTGCATGCCTGGATGGAAAAATCCCCATACCCGCTCCTGATAGAGCAAACAAAGATATGCTGGTTCCAGCATTAAAATTGTATAAAAAAAAATATCCTGAATATTTATTAAAAGCAATTGATTGGGCAATGCAAATTGATCCCATAAAACGACCCCAATCAGCCAAAGAATTACAGAATGCGTTAACAGCTAATAACTAAATCCTGCGTAAATTCATTAACAGTTCCACAACCATAAATCCCCAACTGATGTAATAAAGCCTTCATACTACGGGCTTGTTCCCATCTTACAAATTAAAACTATTTTTAATAAATTCCTGATAGCATTAGAAAGAAGGTATACTGTGCCGTTTTTCTACGAGTGGCATTATGAGACCTAGCGGACGAAACCCCGATCAATTAAGAGATGTAAATTTTATTTGTAATTATACAAAACACGCAGAAGGCTCTGTATTGGTTGAATTCGGTGATACTCGTGTTCTTTGTACAGCTTCTGTTGAAAAACGAGTGCCACGTTTTTTAAAAGGTAAAGGCGAAGGTTGGGTTACAGCAGAATATGGCATGTTACCAAGATCAACAAATGAGCGCATGGGACGAGAAGCAAGCAGAGGCAAACAAGGTGGTCGCACCATGGAAATTCAACGACTGATCGGTCGCTCCCTGCGCGCTGCAATTGATTTAAAAGCCTTAGGCGAAAATACAATTACCATTGATTGTGATGTTATTCAGGCAGATGGAGGAACCAGAACAGCTTCCATCACAGGTGGTTTTGTTGCGCTTTCATTAGCAATAGAACATATGTTAGCTAAGAAAATCATTAAAAAGAATCCTTTGCATGGTGAAATAGCCTCTATTTCTGTTGGTATTTATAAAGGCCAGCCTGTGTTAGATCTGGATTATGCGGAAGATAGTCAAGCTGAAACGGATATGAACGTAGTCATGAATGATGCAGCGGCTTTTATTGAAATACAAGGTACAGCGGAGGGTCATGCATTTAGAAAGGATGAGCTAAATAGCATGTTAGAACTAGCTGAGCATGGAATCAATCAGTTACTGGAAAAACAGCGTTTGGCTTTGGCATCTGTTTCTAGTTTAAAAAAAAATTAATCTTAGGAGATAGATCAGGAGGTTAAGGAATGAACCTACAGGAAATAAGTATCCGTATATGTTACAGGGTGAAATTGATAGCATTTTTGTACGGTGGGCAGTCTGTTTTGCCCACCGTAGCGTACTCCAATATTGGTGGGCAAAAAAAACTGCCCCACTACCTTCAACTTTTCAAATTCCCTGTGATTTGTGGATACGGAAATAACTTCGACAAAATGTACTATAAAGTAAAAACTGTTTAATTTTTTTATCTGTTTTGTGTGCTTACGTTCCTTAACCACCTGAGAAAAACTAGTTGCCGAACTTATTCCGTACGCGCTCCTAATGAGTCAGGATTTAATAACTTCCGGAACTTATTAAATCTCCACTCCTAATCGAGATGGAAAAAACAATCATCCAATCTTGCTAGTCTTTTTGTCCGTCTTCGATCGTGCAGCAACAGTTACATAGCCTGCTATGCGCCTATTGCTACACGATCAAAGACAAACAAAAATCCTGCCCAATAATGGATGATTATTTATTTCCAGCTCCCTAAGTATTGATAAGATTTAATTGATATCTTGCAATTGATGCAATTTCTTCATCCCTATCATTAACAAAAGATTCCAGGCAACTGCCTCGCTTTACAACCACAAATCTAACAAAATCGTTTTCATCATCAACGAATTTTTTTAACAAACTAGTATCTTCTGTATGCATGGCAACCGTTGCACGAACGCGCCAATTTTTATCTTTGGATAAAATGTCATGACCTATTTTCTTTCTTGCTACTGCGGTTCTAACTAAAGCAGATTGATCATAAATCAGTTTTCTCAGCGCAAAACACAAGTCAACTGCCTCAAGACGAATATACTCTTCTTTTTCATTAAAAATACTCAGTTCATTATATTTTGTGCCAGCTATTGTAACTGTATCCATATCAACCACTCATATTGCTAATGTTTTCTGTTAAGTATATATCATAAGCAATTGTTTTTATAATTTATTTTATGTTTAGCAAGATAAAGCATCTTACCCTAAATTACAAATATTAATGGAATAAGATTAGATGCTAAGATAACGACAATTCAATTATTGAAACGTAGCAAAGCGCTCTCTTAGTCCAATGGCTGCTTACTTAAGGTGGTTTCCAACAATAAATAGTCCAAACTTTCTTGTCTTTTTGTTCCTGATCAAACAATCTCAATCGTTACGTAGAATAACTATGCGCCTCTTGAGATTGTTTAATCAGAAACAAAAATCCTACGCAATTCTGGCATATTTATTGCATGTTGCCTTAGGTCATTTCTGAATCATATACTGAAGCCAATGAATGGATAATTGAAAACAGGGCTTGCTTGCTATTATTATTTGATATTTAATTTTTGTGATAGAGTATAAAAAAATAATAATAAAATACAGTCTAAATAGATGAAAAAACACCATAAAATCAAATGTTATCTATCCTTATTCAGCCTATTTTTAATCAATGGATTGTTCGTTGCGTTTTGGGGCTTTTTGGTCTGGTGCATTCATTTCAAATTACTACCCATTTTTGATATTAGCGGTGTGTATTATTTGATTGTTGGCGTAGTATCTTTAACCTTTGATGCAATAACAGGAACACTCTGTATCGGCTATGCTTGGCTGGATATGAGAAATGAATTTAGTGAGTATATTGACAAAAATACCGCCTGGGCTGTTAAAAAATATGGACTTAAATCTAATACCCAATCATCCTCTATTTTTCAGTTATTTTTAATCACTTTCTATGAAAGGCTGAGTGTTTTTGTAACCATATTCGAATATTCGTTTTTATTTGCAGCGGTAGCAATTAGCTTCCTTCTTTTATTAGCAACATACTTGATATATGCAGGATTCTTTCTAGTTGGTGTTATTGCTTGTGCTTTCTTTGTTAATAGAGAAAAGTTTTTGCTTGAAAAATCACTTTCAATCATTAAACATTACATCGAAAGAATAAAACATTGGGCTTTAACAGTCTCCCATTTAAATCAGAATTGAACTGGTACTATCGTGTAGAGCGGACTTTAGTCTGCTATGAACAGCTGACAATCCAAAGAATATAAAACCCACCAAACTTGTTCATCAATAGTTAACCCAATTCATATAAATAAAAAAACTGACTCACAAAAGGTCTTTCCCTTTTTACTGTTTTTTTAGGGCAGCCTCCCTGGTTAAAATTGCGGACTAAAGTCCGTTCTACAGTATCTTTATTCTTGAGATCTAAGTTTTCCTCGTTCCCATAATTGAAAACGAGGAAAAAGATCATTTTAGTAAATCTTCAAGAGCTGATTGAACTTCTGCATCGTAATGACGTTTTAAACTAGAATCTGTAGGAGCAGATGGCATTCCCGATTCAATTTCAGCTTTTAGTTTAGACAAGAAGTGGCGTCTTAGTGTTGAATCTTCAGGTACCTGTAATTTACTGACTGTGGTTTCAGTTACTGCAGGTACAGGTTCTGATTCAACAACAACTTCTGGCTCTGGTGTGGGTTCAGGTATTACTTCAGCTACTGGCTCTGGTTTAGTTTCAACTTCCTCAGTAACGTTGACTTCAGAAACGGCTTGTTCCTGTTCTGATTCTGAGTTCTCTGGCTCTTTCTTACCAAATAGCCCCATGATTGTATCTAATAGTGACATGTGTATTCTCCCCCAATATATTATTATGATGTAGTTAGGTTTTGCCAGATAAAACCAGCCGCCTAATGATTTTTTTTATTAAGAACAGCCTTTTTAAGCGCTTGTAGCAAGTATGTCAAGTATGTTCATGTTTTTTTTCTATTTCTACTTAATATAGTCTCTTTTTATAGACAAGTTTTTCCTAAATAGTAGTTGGGTGAACCACCTAAAAGTATACTAAGGCAACTCACAATAAATAAACCACCAATCTTGCTGGTCTTTTTTCCGTCTTTAGTCGTGTAGAAATAGTTACGCAGCTGGCTATGCGCCTATTGCTACGCGACTAAAGACAAATAAAAATCTTGCCCAATATAGGTAGTTTATTTACTACGAGTTACCTAAGAATCCAATGATTCCTGATTCAACAATCATCTTTACAGGCACTGAGGTATGGAAAAAAAGTATCCACTATAAATTTAGAGGGAAATGATAAAAATTAAGGCATAGGGTGGGTAGTCTTTTTTGCTCACCCTAAAAAAACCTATTAACTTCACCCCGTAACTTATAGCGGATACGAAAAAAACTTATACATTCCAACTTGCCTGAAAAATGTACGACAAAGTTTCTAATTCTGTTTAACACTAATTTCAGCAATAAAAAGTCGTTTTAAATTGAAAAAAGTTCACGCATTTTTTTACCAGGAGAATCTGCTCGCATAAAAGCCTCTCCCACTAAAAAAGTATAAACTTGATTATTTAACATCAATTGAACATCTTCAACTGTGTGGATACCGCTTTCTGTGATAACCAGACGATCATCAGGAATTTCTTTTTTAAGCTCTAATGTCGTTTGCAATGAAGTTTCAAATGTTTTTAAATTACGGTTGTTAATACCTAACAGCGGTGTTTCTAAAGTTAAAGCAAGTTCCAATTCTTTTGCGTTATGCACCTCTACCAGTATATCCATGCCTTGTTCAGTTGCAGTCTTGGCAAGTTCGTGCATCTGCTGATTTTCTAAAGCCGCAACTATCAATAGTATGCAATCAGCACCTAGGGCACGAGATTCAATAATTTGATAAGGATCAATCATAAAATCTTTTCTTAATACAGGTAATGGGCAGGTCTCTCTTGCCATTTGCAAATAAGCTTCTGATCCCTGGAAAAAATCTTTGTCTGTCAAAATGGATAAGCAGCTGGCACCGTTCATTGCATAATCTTGAGCAATTTCCAGAGGTTTAAAATTTTCTCTGATAACCCCTTTACTAGGAGAAGCTTTTTTGATTTCAGCGATAATAGCAGGTTTTTTTAATTGCGCCTTACTTTGCAATATGGACGCAAAGCCACGGGGTTTTTCAACACCACTGGCTATTTCTTGCAGATCCGTAATAGACATGCGTTGCTTGCGATTTGCTACTTCTTCAGCTTTTCTATCAAGAATTTTTTTTAAAATATCAGGGGTGTTGGTCATTTTTTAGAACAGATAATAGTTAAATGAATTTGAATGCAAATGAAATTTAGAGAAAGAGCTAGGAGCCTTATTACTGTCTTTCATCATACCAAGTTACAATTCCAACAATTAAATATCAGGTTAATATTCAATTGCTTGTAACCACTACACAAGAATAAAAATATACTTTTTTTACCAACCCAATAATATTTAATAATTTAGTAAAATAAAATACATATTTTGTTTAAATATTCACGCAACCTTTTTCTGTAATTTAAGATTAGTAAGTATTTTCAACTGTTTTAGTATTTTGCAACACATTAAAAATGGAAACTAATGTAGCCTGGATATAGCGGAGCGGAATCCAGGTTGCTGCACAATAGCCATGAACCCTGGATTCCGTTTCACTGCATCCAGGCCACCTATAATCAGTGTTTTATAATGTAAGTTATTTAATAAATTATTAATCGAATAAAATCGAAAATGCTATGATGAAAGACGGTTATTAGTTTGAATAGGCAATCAAGGCATTAAACTTTTCTAATGCCTGACCATTTTCAATCACTTTTTCTGCTTTTTTAATCCCTGACTCCAATGTGGCCTCAAGGTTTGCTGCATAAATCGCAGCACCTGCATTCAATATGACAATATTTCTAGCCGCGCCCTGTTGATTATTTAAAACTGATTTCATCATTGTTAAACTGGATTCAACACCCTCTACCGCAAGTGAATCCAGACTTCCTCTGGTTAAACCAAATTGCTCAGGTGTAATTTGATAGGTAGTTATTTTACCGTTTTTTAATTCGGCAATATTGGAAGCCGCTGAAATAGATATTTCATCCAGACCATCTTCTGAATTGACAATCAAAACATGATGGCTCCCCAGTTTTTGCAATACCTGGGCTAAAGGTTCCAGCCATTGGGAGGAAAACACACCGATTAATTGATTTTTAGTTTCTGCTGGATTAGATAGCGGGCCTAATAGATTGAATACAGTTCTTACTCCCATCTCTTTTCGTGGGCCTATTGCATGTTTCATTGCGCCATGATGTCTCGGTGCAAATAAAAAACCAATACCAATATCATTAACAGATTTTGCAACCTGTTCTGCGGAAAGTTCTAAATTTACACCAGCGGCTTCTAATACATCCGCACTGCCTGAATTACTGGAAACTGAACGATTACCATGCTTGGCAACCTGCCCACCTGCCGCAGCAACAACAAACGCAGCAGTTGTGGAAATATTAAAAGTATTTGCACCATCCCCTCCTGTACCACACGTATCAATAACATGTTGTCCTGAAACTGAAACTTTAGTAGCTAATTCACGCATAACCGCTACTGCCGCTGCAATTTCATCGACAGTTTCGCCTTTACAGCGCAAAGCAATCAGAAAGCCACCAATTTGCGCATCTGTCGCACCACCACTCATGATAACCAGCATGACCTCGCGCATTTCATCACTGGATAAATCTTGTTTAGCTAATAGTTTGTTGAGTGCTTGCTGTATATTCATATTTAATAGTATCTATTCTAGTAACAGAAGGTAAAAATTTATAAGTATGGATTTTGATTCTCATGTAGAGGGGACTTTAGTCCGCTTTTAACCTCCACCACCCTGTTTCATGGATAGTGGAATGAAGTCCGCTCTACAAAAATGCAACGGCTATTATCCTAGAAAAATCAGTTTCTCACGGTTTCTGACACAAGCTCTTGATTCGACAGCACTTCAAAAAATATCCGCTTAACCTATGGGTGAAGCTAAAAAACTTTTAAAGCACTGTGAAACCAATATTTTGCACTATAAATCCGCGCTCAACTGATTTTTCTAGGATTATTCGGTTTTATTGTTCTAAAAAATTACGTAACAAATCATGTCCATGTTCAGTCAATATTGATTCTGGATGGAACTGAACACCTTCAATATCCAGTTGTTTATGTCGTACGCCCATAATTTCTTCTATATTCCCTGAATCGTCTTCCGTCCAGGCCGTTATTTCGAGACTATCGGGCAAGGTTTTTTGATCAATCACTAAAGAATGATAGCGTGTCGCAATAAAAGGATTATTTAAGCCTGCAAATACGCCAGTATTGTTATGGAAAACGGGTGATGTTTTTCCATGCATAATCCGCTGGGCATGAACAATTTTACCGCCAAAGGCATGGCCGATACTCTGGTGACCTAAACAGACACCCAAGAGCGGATATTTTCCTGCATATTTCAATATTGTCTCAACGGAAATTCCGGCTTCATTTGGCGTACAAGGCCCTGGAGAAATAATTATTTTATCCGGTGAAAAACCAGCAATGTCATCTACAGTCACTTCGTCATTACGCACTACCGTAACATTGGCACCCAGTTCACCCAAATATTGTACAAGATTATAAGTAAAGGAATCGTAATTATCGATCATGATAACGTTGATGCTCATAACTGCTCTCCCTCTAACCCTGCTTCCGCCATCGAAACGGCTCGGAAAATTGCCCGTCCTTTGTTCATGGTTTCATCCCATTCATTTCTGGGTACTGAATCATAAACAATACCGGCTCCTGCTTGTATATGTAATATTTTGTCTTTTATTACCGCTGTTCTGATTGCAATAGCGGTATCTAGATTTCCTGACCAGGAGATGTACCCTACAGCACCTGCATAAACACCTCGTTTCACTGGCTCCAGTTCATTAATAATTTCCATTGCTCGGATTTTAGGCGCGCCGCTTACAGTACCAGCAGGAAAAGTGGCGGCCAGCACATCAAATGCATCTTTACCTGCCTGTAACTCGCCTGTTACGTTGGAAACAATATGCATGACATGTGAATATCGCTCAATAATCATTTTGTCAGTCAGTTTAACGGTACCGATTTTTGCAACTCGTCCCGCATCATTTCGCCCTAAATCAATTAACATAAGATGTTCAGCCAATTCTTTAGGGTCAGCCAATAACTCTTCCTCAAGAAGATTATCTTGTTCAGGCGTTGAACCTCGTGGCCGTGTACCAGCAATGGGACGAACAGTAACGGTATTATCTTCTAGCCTGACTAGAATTTCTGGTGATGATCCTACAATATGAAAATCTTCCAGATTCAGATAATACATATAGGGAGAAGGATTCAAACAACGTAATGCCCGATATAAATTCAGCGGAGAAGCTGAATAAGGGATAGACATACGCTGAGAAAGCACCACCTGCATAATGTCTCCCGCAACAATATATTCTTTAGCTTTTAATACAGCAGCTTCGAACCCCTGTTGCGTAAAACCTGAAATAAAATCAGTTTCTTCCACTTTTTTGGGTGTCTGATTAGTGTCAGACTTTGCAGTTAAATTCCTTAAATCTGCTATCCTTTTTTCAAGTCGACTAAGCGCATTTTGATAGGCATTTTTCTGAGCAGGATCCGCATGTGTCAGTAATAAAACTTTTCCGGATAAATTATCAAAAATCAGCATTTCTTCTGAAACCATCAACAATATATCAGGATTACCTAGCGGATCTTCTTTACCTGTAGATTTCACACGAGGTTCAATATAACCGATAGTCTCATAACCAAAATAACCCACCAGTCCACCATTAAACCGTGGCAGTCCCTGAATGTCGGGTACTTTATAACGCTGTCTAAACTCTTCTATCCAGACCAAAGGTTCAGGATGAATAAAGCTTTCCAGTAATTCACCCTCATTTTCCAATGTAATCTTTTGCCCGTTAATTTTGACGATTGTTTTACAAGGTAAACCAATAATTGAATAACGTCCCCATTGCTCGCCACCATGAACAGATTCAAATAAATAGGAATAAGCACCATCCGCTAATTTTAAATAGGCACTTAAAGGCGTGTCCAAATCAGCCAATACTTCGCGGCTAATAGGGATACGGTTATAGCCCTGCTGGGCATATTGATCAAATTGTTCAGGTGTCATACGCTTAATATATATGTTTCAAGCTTTAAGGAATGGGAATAAATTGTTTGACTAGCGGCTTGAATATTCCAATATTTAAAAGTGGGGATTAATTCCCCCTCTTTTTTTAGAAATTTTGCCAAAACCCAATATTATAACTTTTTTTCTCGTTATCCTCTAAGATAATGGTTACTGGTTTATTAGAGGATTAGCTAAACTCGATAAAGTGAGGATTTTCTATTAGGAGATTGCTCAGATCATTACAAATTTAACACCCTTATTAATTCCGCAACCCTTAGGCAGATGAAAAAAATAATCATCCAATCTTGCTAGTCTTTTTTCCCGTCTTTGATCGTGCAGAAACAGTTACATAGCTTGCTATGCGCCTATTGCTGAACGATCAAAGACAAACAAAATCCTGCCCAATAATGGACGATTATTTATTTCCAGCTCCCTTATGGCACGAAGTATAATATTTCGAACTTATTTTAAACTCAAAACCTAATAATGAAACTGGTCACTTACACGTATGAAAATGCAAGCCATATTGGAGCAATAGTGGATGATTACGTAGTTGATACGTCAGGCAACCCCAACATTCCAGATAATATGATTGAGTTTTTAAATACAGGTGATGTTGGGATTACAGCGATGCAAGATTTAATTAAGTCTCAATGTCGCCGGATTCCATTATCTGAGGTAACATTACAGGCTCCCATACCTAGACCCGGAAAGTTTTTAGGCATTAGCTTGAATTATCTTGACCATATCATCGAAACCAACCGAGAAAAGCCTGAATATCCGACTTTTTTTACTAAACACAGCACCTGTGTTATCGCTACGGGAGATGCCATTCACCGACCTAGGATTTCAGAAAAACTGGATTATGAAGGGGAGCTGGCTTTTGTTATAGGAAAACGCTGTAAACATGTGCCAGTAGAAGAAGCAGATAAAATGATTGTCGGATATACCATCGTTAATGATGTCTCTGTTCGGGATTGGCAAATTCGCTCTCCGACTTGGATGCTAGGAAAATCATTTGATACACATGGGCCTATAGGGCCATGGATTGTTACGACTGATGAAATAGGCGACCCTCATCATTTGAATATTAAAACCTGGATTGACGATGACTTGCGGCAAAATTCAAATACTGAAAATATGATTTTTAATTGCTATGAAATGGTCGCCTATTTGAGTCAGGCAATGACCTTAGAGCCAGGTGATGTCATTACAACGGGTACACCCAGTGGTGTTGGTGTAAAAATGAAACCTCGTGGCTACATGAGGCCTGGACAAATGGTAAAAATTGAAATCGAAAAAATAGGCGAACTGGTTAATCCAGTTATTGAAGAACCTATTGTGAGTTATTCTTGAAAACTATCGGTTTATATATCCACATTCCCTGGTGCATAAAAAAATGCCCCTATTGTGATTTTAATTCTCATGAACTCAAATCATCTGCTCCAGAAGATAAATACATTGAAGCTTTGATCAATGATTTACTTGAAGATTTAAAGCTGCTAGGTGAAGACTGTACCTTAAGCAGTATTTTCATTGGCGGTGGAACGCCCAGCATATTTAGCCCAGAAGCTTTTGATAAATTACTGACTGAAATTTCCAGCTTGATTCCATTAAAAGAACATCTGGAAATAACCCTTGAAGCAAACCCTGGCACTTTTGAGAGTAAAAAATTTACTGAATTTCGAGCACTAGGTATAAATCGACTTTCTATTGGCATTCAAAGCTTTAATAATCAACATTTAAAAACACTGGGGCGAATTCATTCGGCTGAAGAAGCATTGACAGCCGTTGAATGTGCTTTCCAAGCAGGATTTCAGAATATTAATCTAGATTTGATGTTTGGTTTGCCCGATCAGACTAATGAAGAAATGTTAAATGATGTAAATACAGCAATCAATCTACAACCCACTCATATTTCTTTTTATCAACTAACGCTGGAACCTAACACTTATTTTCATAAATTTCCACCTCACCTACCCGAAGATGATAAAATTATTGTTGGTCAAATACGATCTCAGGAATTATTGGCACAATCAGGGTATATCCAATATGAAATCTCTGCCTATGCAAAACATAATAAGTTTTGTCAGCATAATCTTAATTATTGGCAATTTGGCGATTATATTGGTATAGGAGCCGGCGCCCATGGAAAAATCAGCCAGTCGGAACATATTCTACGTACCAGCAAACCCAAGAATCCTGAACAATATTTGAAAAATAGTACAGCAAAAACTACCCAAGTATTACCATTGGAATTACCGCTGGAGTTTTTAATGAATCAATTAAGATTAAAGGCAGGCTTTAGCAGTGATCATTACCAGATTTCTACAGGGCTAGAGATCATGACACTGGAACCTACCTTGTCTTTATGTGTAAACGAAGGCCTACTTATAAAGCAAGGTAACCAGTATTCATGTTCTGATCAAGGTTGGAATTATCTTGACAGTATTTTAGAAAAATTTATACGCTAACATTCTTGCCATAGTAAAATTACCGACAAATCTGACAATTTAAATAAGAATAGTAAGCATGCTTGATTTTCAAAAAGAATTTATTCAATATAGCCTTGATTGTGGCGTACTAAAATTTGGTGAATTCAAATTAAAATCAGGCCGAAGTAGTCCTTATTTTTTCAATACCGGATTGTTTAATACCGGAGAAAAGCTAGGGAAACTGGGCAGATTTTATGCAATAGCCTTAATAGAATCGAAAATACAGATTGATATGCTTTATGGCCCAGCCTATAAAGGCATTCCATTAGCGAGTGCGACATCCATTGCCTATTCGCAGTTAAAACAAGACATTCCTTTTGCTTTTAACCGTAAAGAAGCAAAACAACATGGAGAAGGTGGCATTATTGTCGGAGCTCCCTTACAAGGCAAGGTGCTAATTCTTGATGATGTTATCACTGCGGGAACCTCTGTTCGCGAATCTGTTGATATCATTCGTAATATGAACGCTACTCCGGCAGGCGTACTAATTGCTCTGGACAGACAAGAGAAAGGCATGAATGAAAACTCCGCCGCTCAAGAAGTATGCAAACGTTTTGAATTACCGGTAATCTCCATAATTTCATTATCTCAAATTATCGAGTTTTTGGAATTAGAGGGTGATTCTTTGCTTCAACTTGAAATAATCAGGAAATATCGCTTAGAGTATGGCGTATAAAGCTTTTTTTTGAATTGAGAAATTAATACAGTCATTGATTTTTAGTCTACAATTACACAAAGTAATATTGATCTTTATTTAAAAAATGTACAATTTATGTATATTTCATTCCTAAGCTACAAAAAAATTAATTTTGATCTTGGAATTTTTTGTCATAATCTATTGTCTAGGTGGCTGTTCCAAAAAAAACAGTTAAAGAAGATTATATTTTGGTGGCTTTGCGGCTTTGCGAATTTAACATCCTCTAACAGATATTTGTTTCACGGTAATGTTAAACTAGTATAAAGTTACAAAAAACATGAAAAATAATAAACATCGCTTTAACTATTTTAAGTTTAGACAGCTCTACTTCGCAAAAGAAAATTTGCGGAATTTTAATATATTAGTTTTGATTGAGTGCAAGACTCTGAAATATGTGCATAATTAGTTCTCACACTTTTTCAGTATCATGCTGTTACCGTTGAAAATCTGCAACCGTAATCATGCGGACAAATAAGATTCGCATATATATAGGCTAAATATGAGGAATATGGAATTTAAAGATAAGCTTCATGAATATTCGCAGTGGCGTGATAAATTGATACAATCCATTGAAATGTATCAGCAATGGCGTGCTCGATATAAACTGAGTGATCCTCATAGTACGGACACTATATTAAATATATTAAGTGGACTAAAATCGGATAGAGTTACTCTTGCATTTGCAGCTGAATTCTCTCGCGGAAAAACAGAGTTGATTAATGCACTGTTTTTTGCAGAAACAGGTGTTCGCTTACTTCCTTCTGCGCCAGGTCGAACAACCATGTGCCCGACGGAAATATTCTACGATGAGGCGGGTAGCTATATTCGAGTATTAAATATAGAAAGCCGTCTAGAAGATATTTCCTTGATGGAATACAAAGAAATACCTGATCGCTGGACACAAATAGATCTGGACAGCAACTCCCCTACTCAAATGCAGGAAGCCTTTAAGGAATTAGTTGCAACCAAAGAGGTGGATAGAGAAGTTGCAGATAAATTAGGTCTATGGAATGAACGTGAAGCAGCTGAACAAGGTATTATTAATCCTGAGAAAGTAGAAATCCCCTGTTGGCGACATGCGCTGATCAGTTTCCCCCATCCTCTTTTAAAAGAAGGTTTGTGTATTCTTGATACACCTGGACTGAATGCTCTCGGTACAGAACCCGAACTCACATTAAGCTTATTACCCAGTGCCCAAGCAATCATTTTTGTTTTAGCTGCTGATACAGGAGTCACCAAAAGTGACTTGCAAATGTGGAGAAACCATGTTTGTAGCTCCAGAGGCAATAATAAGCAGGGTTTAGCGGTTGTAATGAATAAAATTGATGCTATGTGGGATGACCTCTCTGGCGATACGGGATATGAAGAGTCCATTGCTAAGCAAATTAAAACCTCAGCCTCCATTCTAAAGCTGGATGAAAGTGTCATTTTTCCTGTCTCTGCGAAACAGGCCTTGTTAGCAAAAGTCAAATCTGATGATGCATTATTAGAAAGAAGCCGTTTAGGCGGATTAGAGACATATTTGTCTAATCATATCTTAAAGCAACGTCGCAAGATTCTTTCTCAGACTGTGCATAAAGATATTGGTTTTCTGGTTTCAGAATCATTTAACTTAACTAATTCAAAACTTACCAATGCCAAAAAGCAACTGGAAGAGTTTCAAAAGGTTGATTTTGACAATCAGGAAATGACTTCTAAGTTGATGGCAGAAACTAGAGATCGACAAAATGCTTATATGACCAATGTCGAAAATTTTCAAGCGAGTCGAAAAGTATTTACCGTTCAAGCCAAAATGCTGATGGGTGCATTTTCAAAAGAAAAAATAGATACCATCATCAGAAATACCAAACAGGATATGTCTAAAAGCCTGACTACTTTTGGTATGAAAAAGAATATCCGTAAATTATTTGATGAACTCAGGGATTTGTTACAGGACTCTGTAGATATAACCAATGAAACTCGCCGCTTGATCAAAGCAATTCATAAAAAGTTTCAGGATGAATATGGCTTTAGAGAGATTGAACCACAATTATTCTCAATCAAGCAATATCAATTCGAGCTAGAACAAATCTTTGAAGAAGGTGAAGCCTTTAGAAACAGTGCAAAAACCACCATGACCGAACAAAGCATGGTAGTAAACAAGCTATATAGCACCTTAATAGCTAAAGCGCGAAATATTCTAAGGCAAGCACATAATGACGCAGGATCATGGAGTAATGGTGTTTTAACACCTCTTATGCATCAAATTAAAGATCATAAAAAACAGATTGAAAGCCGCTTACAAATGCTCAGAAAAATAAGTAGTGCAAAAGGCACAGTAGCAGAAAATATTGCTCACCTTGAAACCGAATTGGAACCATTGAAGCAACGACTTGCAGAGCTATCCATGATAGTAAAAACCATGAATCTGAACGAATTTGCCGAAGACAAACGCTAAAAAATCAAATAGTAGGGCGGAAAAGCGATAGCGCCTTCCGCCATTAACTCGCAAATCAAATATTTTTCCTCAAAAAAGTCCGCTGAAGCTATCGCCTATCCAACCTACAACACCCCTAACGGACCACATAAGCTATTAACCCCCTATTCCTTATTTCCGACAAAAATTGTTTGAATAGCTCCCAGCTATAACGTATTAAGTAACACTGCAATATTGACAGAATTCCCGATAGCCCTTGTAAAATAAACCTCACCCCTATCTACAAATTTGAGATAATGCTTGCCCTTTATTTATTTTAAGAACTGACATGTGGTTTAAAAATCTTGCACTGTACCGATTCACTGATGCTTTTACTCTGTCTAGCGAAGAGCTAGAAGAAAAACTCAATGATAAAAGGTTTCGTCCCTGTGGTAGCCATGATGAATTTAGCGTGGGCTGGGTTTCTCCAATCAATAATGCAGTAGAACAGCTATCCTATACAGCAAATGGCTTTACAATGCTCAGCCTAAAAAAAGAGGAGAAAGTCATTCCAGCTGCAGTGATTAACGAAATGTTGCAGGATAAAATTTTAGAAGTTGAGACAGAGGAATCACGGAAATTAAGTAAAAAAGAACGCTCTAGCTTAAAAGACGAATTAATTTTTGAATTATTACCACGTGCTTTTTCATATTCAAAAAAAACATACGCTTATATTGATCCCAAAGGTGGTTGGATTGTTGTTGATGCAGCATCTGCAAAAAAAGCTGAAGACTTACTGAGTATTTTGCGTAAATGCTTAGGTTCATTGCCTGTCATTCCTGTCAATACGATTGATAGTCCAGTAGCTATAATGACCCAATGGCTAGTTGATAAAAACTCTATTCCTAAAGATTTAATGGTTGAAGATGAATGTGAATTACGTTCTCAGGAAGAAGAAGGCTGCATTATTCGTTGTAAACGTCATGACCTCTCTTTACCAGAAATAACCAATCACCTAGATAATGGTAAGCAAGTAATAAAACTAGCCATTAACTGGACAGACCGTTTATCATTTATTTTGGATGAACACCTGTCAATTAAACGCTTAAAGTTTCTTGATTTAATTCAAGACCAAGTATCAGAAACTGACACTGATGACGCACAAGCCCAGTTTGATGTGGAGTTTTCTATTATGTCGCTGGAACTCGCAAACTTTTTACCACGATTATTAGAAATTTTTGGTGGTGAAAATAAAGTTTAGTTTAAAGAATTAGTTTTTATGCAGAATTTCAGTTAGCAGTTTTTTAGCTCGTAAGATGGAAAAGCGATAGCGCCTTCCGCCATTCATACACATATTAACTTTTTTCGTCAAAAATGTCGGATAACGCTGTCACTCATCCAACCTACGTGCTGAACGCTGGATTAATCAACAGTCACAGTATGATTTATGGCAAGCAAAGCAACATCGTTACGAGTTGCATGTTTTTAAATTATCAGTAGCATAAAATTTATAACGAATTAGATTAGATCGTGAGAGCGAACCAAACCACAATCTGAACTGTTTGTTGGACAAGCTTGGCATGATAATTTAGAGCATATTATATGAATTTTTCTTCACAAGCGAGATGGGGTATTCACCCCGTCTCTAACGTTTAAATTTTTAATGTTTTAATGTTTTAATGTTTTAATGTTTTAAGAATAATAGAAACCCGTCAGAAATTTCCTGTAATAATTCAATATTCTAAATAAACTTTATGTACGAAATAAATATCCCATCTAGCCTTAGAACATCTGCCAGCTCTCACTAAATTTTGAGTTAGTTTTCTAAAGGAGTACTCAACAAATAAAGAGTGTCTTTACTAAAATTTTGTTCGCGAGGCCATTTAATTGCACCAAAGGCTACCTTTAATTGTTTAAAATAATTTTGTCTATGTGGAATAGAGTGGGTAATTAAATTTTAATTTTCCACATAAAAAGTAAATCATGTTGATAAAATTCTTGGTATTTCAAAAGCCTCTTGCCTATTGTTTGACCATTTTAATCTTATTATTAATACTCTCAAGAATGGTATTAATAATATGAGTTTCAACAAAGTTTACAATGTCTGCCAGGTGTGATTTTACGGTTCTTGCAAAGGCCGTCAATGGCTGGTTTTTGCTTTACAATCTCTCTGCACTACTGATCAATAAATGCCAATTCTGCCTGCTTATTTGGCATATCCTACAGATCATTGAACAATATTTTAATCGGTATGCTTCACCTAAAATAGGAAACAGTGTCATCAGCTTAGGGAGATGGAAAAAAATAATCATCCAATCTTGCTGGTCTATTTGTCCATCTTCGATCATGCAGCAACAGTTAAGGTAACGCGCAATAAATAACCTACCAATATTGCGACGTATTTTTGTTTGCCTTTGGCGTTGCTACGTAGGGCACATAGCGAGCTATGTAACCGAAGTGGCAACGCCAAAGGCGGACAAAAAGACAAGCAAGATTGGTGGGTTATTTATTGCGTGTTGCCTAAATACCCAAGCATAATTAATTTAACATTTTACTTGTCTTTTTTTCCATCTTCAGCGTTGCATAAATAGTTGCGTAGCTCGCTATGCGCCTATTTATGCAACACTGAATATGAAAAAAAATCCTGCGTAAAATTAGTTAAATTAATTATACTTGGGTACTTACAACTATTTATTACTGCTTCTGTGGAGTCAAAAGGCAAGTCAAAATTCGGAAGTTATTAAATTTTCACTCCTAAGCAACTTAAGTAACGCGCACGAAATAAGTTCGACAACGAGCACAGGATTTTTGTTTATCTTCCATTAACACGCTGACTTATCTAGATAGAATATTGCTGGAGCCATTATCTAGTAGCACATTGGAAATATAACAATTGTTGCAACAAGACAGAAGACAAATAAAAACATACCCCTGGAGATAAAATGCTAACTGCACCTGCAACCACTTTGATGAATCAGTTAAGTTGTTCAAAAAAAATGTGTTTGATTTCAATTGCATTTATCAGTCCTCTATTGATTACATTGTATTTTTTAACCAATGAACTTTTGAATGAGATTCAGTCTACTCAAAAAGAACACCAAGGGGTTGAATACATCATTCCATTACAACAACTTATACAGCATATTCCAGAACACAGGGGTTTGACTCATAGTTTCTTATCAGGAAATCAAACAATCAAAGCAAAAATTCTTCAAGAAAGACAAGAAATTGTTAATGACATCATTTTAATTGATCAGATAGATCAAGTTCTTGGAGAGCAACTAAACACAACAAATCAATGGAATAAAATAAAATCCAGATGGCGACAACTAGAATCTAAAGCGTTTAATGGACAAGCAACAGCTATCTTCAACGAACATACGCGACTAATGAGTCAAATTCTGGATTTACTAAAACAGATAAGCGACCAGTCCAACCTGACGCTAGCCCCTGAATTAGATAGTTTTACATCGCCCAGGCTATCGTTAATTTAATTCCAGAGTCAATTGAAAATTTGGGGCAGGTAAGAGGCATGTCAACAGGTCTTGCTACAAAAAAATTAGTCACCTGGCAAGAAAGTATTGGATTGACTGCATTAACTTCAATTGTGAAAAATAATAATAAATCACTGACACGGAGTATGCGCATACTAAGCCGTTCAAATCCAGAAATTTATAGTCGAATTGCTACTAATGTTAATCGGTCTTTATTACACATAAATGAATATATAAGTTTTATAGATAGTAATTTATTAAATATCGAGGTGATTTCTCTTCAACCCGATACGGCCTTTGCAAAAGGGTCTGAAATAATTAAAACAAAAATCAGCATGCTGGATATACTTTCTGAAGAATTATTAGTTATATTAGATAAAAGAGTTGAAAGTCTCTATAGCAAGTTGAGCTTTTTATTATTCATCGTTTTTAGTATTACTATTTTGGCAATCTATTTATTTTCAGGATTTTATCAATCCTTTATAACAGCAATCAATAAATTAAAAGCGGGCACCACCTCATTTGCTTCAGGTGATTTGATTTCTCGAATAAATTTAGATAATAAAGATGAGTTTTCTGAACTTGCCTTCTCATTTAATGCAATGGCTGAACAATTTGCAGGCGTAATCA
>CAYNRB010000030.1:0-1366 GCA_964399475.1 uncultured Methylomarinum sp. | reverse complement strand
AGCGTATTGGGCGTTATTCAAAGCATCGCTGAACAAACCAATCTACTCGCTTTAAATGCAGCCATTGAAGCGGCACGCGCTGGAGAAAATGGACGAGGATTTGCAGTAGTAGCTGATGAAGTTAGAACCTTAGCGAGCCGAACTCATGAATCTACCAAAGAAATTCAAAGCATGATAGTTAGTCTGCAAACCGGAACGGCAAAAGCTGTCGAAGTAATGATAGAAGGTAAAAGACGCTCAGAAATAACTATTAAAGAAACAGATAAACAAAATGTTTTTCTAGAAGAAATTGTTTCTTCTGTTGTCAATATCGACAATATGACAACACAAATAGCCAGTGCATCAGAAGAACAAGCCACAGTTGCCGAAGCAATGTCCAGAAATATTAGTAATATTAATCAAGTTACCGCTAGATCAACTACGAGTTCAGAAAAAATCAGCCAGAATAGTACTGAGTTAGCAAACTTGGCTTCAGAAATACAAAATCTAATCGGTCAATTTAAAGTTTAGAAAACTATCAAACTAGAACTGAACTCGCTGCCTTAGTTTGTCAGTAGTTTGAAAAACTAAAGAAAGGCTGTGCTTAGGTTTTTTTACTACACTAATAATAACCCTTCCTAACATATTACATTATATATCTAGTTAATTAGTATTCACTATATGTAACAATTTGAACTTGATAGGGTTACTGTAGAGTAGCATACTCAACTGAAATGGTGGACAAAAAGACTGTCTATCCGAGCTCTCTTATATTGGTAAGTAATCAAATGCTGAACTATCTTCTACTGCAGATGCAGTACGTTCAATCAGTTTAAGATTAGCCTTTAAATCCATCATGCCTCCTACTGCCAGGGTAAGTAACATGGCCTCAAATGGATAGACTAATTGCGCATTATATCTTTGCTGAATTTGTTCACGATCAAGTCCGATTATACCTAGTTCTGATAAACACTGACATAGTGGTTTATTAACTGAGCCTCGTTTTCCCTGCGAATTTCAGGCGCTAGGGAAGCCGCAATGAAATAAGCAATATCACTGATACCTTCACCTAATCTAATCATTTTCCAATCAAGCAAACCTGGCTTGTCCTCTTGACAAAATCAATTACCTGGATGAGAACATGATCAATAATTGTTTGAATACTTTTCGAAAGAAACTTCATGGCCTGTCGTCTATGACGAGCATAATGTATTGTCGGCTTATGTCATGTGCGAGGAACAATATCACCCACTTTAGATAACAAGCTTCATTAGCGGAACGGCAAGCACTGAGCTTAAATGATCTTCAAGTTGTCTAATAGAATCGGCTAGCCATCGGTAATTTGTATTGGTATCTGCTTTATTCCAGAATAAAGCATGTACAATAG
>CAYNRB010000029.1:0-22765 GCA_964399475.1 uncultured Methylomarinum sp. | reverse complement strand
AATAGTTACGTAGCTCGCTATGCGCCTATTTATGCAACGCTGAATATGAAAAAAAATCCTGCGTAAAATTTAGTTAAATTAATTATACTTGGGTACTTAGGAACGAGGATTCAATAATATACGAATTTTGACTTGTCTTTTTGTCCGTCTTCTGCGTTGTAGCAACAGTTGCGTAGCTTGCTATGCGCCTGTTGCTACGCCTTGAAGACGAACAAAAATCCTGCGTCAAACTTTCGCATATTATTAAATCCTCGTTCCTTAAAATAACTATGCGCCTCTTGAGATTGTTTAATCAGAAACAAAAATCCTACGCAATTCTGGCATATTTATTGTTGGAAACCACCTAAAGTAAACATGAATTATCCCATCAATTTATCTTCTCATTTTGATCTATGTCAAAAACAGTCATACAATTACAGTGCCCGCATCCATCCTATATATCCTCCTTTTAAAGAAACAATATTGGTATAACCCAGCTCTTCCATCATAAGCCCTGCAAGCGCCGATCGATTTCCAGAAGCGCAATAGATGATCACTTGAGCTGATTTATCTCTTGTCGCTAAAGTCACTTCTACTTTTGATAAAATATCACCTCGAGGAATGTGTATAGAATTTTCAATATGACCTAATGCATATTCGTTAGGTTCACGCACATCTAATAGTATAGGATCTTCAGAATCAATCATCGCTTTTGCTGTTTGCACATCTATCTGCGTGATCTGCAGTTTTGCATGATTAATCGTACCTTGTACTCCTCTGCGCTCTTTGTCTGACACATGGAACTCACTATCACTTGCCCATTGTGAAGCTTCTTCCTCTTCAATACCGCAGTAAAGATTAGCCGGAACTGCTTTATCAAGTAACTTTGGCGTGGGTAAATTAAGATTATTCATGATTTGAATAAATTCATCACGAGTTTTCCCTGCCAGCCTTGGGTTTTTTGTTTTCTCCTGATAGACACAACTGACAAAATCACCTTTATAATCATGAGCAGGATACACGAGCGTTTCCCCAGGCAAAGTAAATATTTTCTTCGTCACAGAATCATACAAATCACCAGGATCACCATTTTGAAAATCAGTACGCCCGCAGCCCCCAATGAATAAGGCATCTCCAGTAAATATTCTGTCATTACATAAAAAGGACATACTGCCTAAAGTATGACCAGGAGTAGCAATAACTCTGATGGTTATATTGGAACTAAAAGCAAAAAGCTCATCCCCTACCAATTGGTTATCAGCGGTTTCTGATCCACAATGAAGACCAATACAAGTTTGTGCACCCGTGGCCTGCCTGAGTAATCCGCTTCCGGAAATATGATCTGCATGCACATGTGTTTCAAAAGAATAGAGTAATTTCAAGTCTAAATTTTTGAGTAATGCTAAATAATCATCAACTTCTGTATTGACTGGATCAATAAAAACGGCTTCTTTACTCTCAGAATCAGCAATCAAATAAGTAAATGTACAGCTGGTTTTATCGAAAAGTTGTTTGAAAATCATTTTATATCCTTTTTAAATTTATTAAATTGTAATATTAATGCAATCAAATTAATAAATTTTTGAGTTTATTGGGAATGCTCTATAGCAATTTTTTTGCACAAAGTATATTTAGGGCCTGCCATTCACCTTACAATATTCAAGCATACCGCCTTTCATATTATAGATTTTTTTAAATCCGTGACCCAATGCGATTCTAGCGGCTCTTGCAGACCGCCCACCACTACGACATACAAAAAGATGAGGCGCTGATTTATTTAAACGTAATATTTGCGTTTCAAATTTATCTTGCAAACACATGAGCTCAGCATTTGCAATATGACCTAATTCAGCGTTAAATTCATCCGGCCTTCTAACATCAATTATTTTCATATTCGAAAAATCATCAGATACAGAGATATCTTCAATTCTATTTCCTGTCACTTCACCCAAGGTATCTGCTAATAGTCGGGTAATATTTTCAAGTTGAGTATTGACCTGCGAGTTAATTTCCTGGAATTTTTCTTTAGATAAATCTGCCTCAGATAATGAAGCTTTAGAAATAGTATCAATATTACTCACTTCCACTTCTATCTCAGCAAAACTTTTGCTAACATCTGAAGACACTTCGCTTAAAAAAGAAACACTTTCTGAAATTCCATTGATAATTTTTCCAACCTCTGTACGGGTTTCTTCGACAGCTGTATTGATATCCATTGTGGCATCAGCACTTTTGATAGAAAGTTCACGCATACTGGTAGCAACCACTGCAAAACCACGACCATGGTCACCTGCCCTCGCTGCTTCAATAGAAGCATTGAGTGCTAATAAATTAGCCTCAGCTGAAACATCACGTATTTGTATGGCTTTTTCATAAATAGCATCAATCAGCCCTTGAATATTTTGTAGCGTTTGCATGGAACCTTGCCAGGAATCAACCGATGAAGAGAGAGCATCTATTTTTACCTTGCTTTTCATGGTTGCTTTGTTGGTATTCTGACTACAGGTATATATATTTGGCAAACTAGCAAATGCATTATCCACAACAGTCTGAGCACTTTTTAATTCTGTAGCAATAATCTCAACAGTCAGTCCATTTTGTAGAAAAGCCTCATTAAGCTTTTTACCTTTTTCTTCAAGATTTAGTTGATTGGCTAAAAAGAATTTATCAGCAATAGTTGTTTGTTCCTTTAAAAGCTGTTCTTCTTTTTTTGCAAATTCAGAATTTAAGTCTTCTGACAAAAGTTTAAAAGCATTTTGTTGATTTTTTTTACTAAAAATCCAGCCAATTACAAAAAATAAAAGACTGCATAAAATTGGAATCAAGAATGTACTCATAGTTTCACAATAGCATTTGAGATTAATATTTAAAAGTTTAGCTGAAATATAACATTCAGCTTATTAATTTACATATATTTATTTTACTAACTGAAGCTTACTTTTCATTGAAAAGTGAATCGTTAATAACTTGAGGAGCAGTAGATAAATTACAAGCTAAACTATTTTCAGCAACAACTTTAAAACCCAAGCGCTTTAGCAATTGCATGTTCCCACCAAAGCAAAGATCTAACTATCGGTATAGAACAAGTATCATACCCCTTATATTCAATTTTATTAAAAACATCATCCCGTAACCAAGCATAGCTACTTGGTGAGCTTTTCATTAAACGTTCTGGAATTAGAATATATTGCGCGACCAGTTCTGCCAACTTTTCCTGAATTTGTCCATCGTAACGACCCTCATTAACCTCCCACAAATATTCAAATGCTTCAAACCATTTTGATGGCCATAAAGCTAATTGAGCATCCAATATTAATTTTACAGTCTGGTTATCGGTAGACATTTTTCGATAGCGATAAAAGAAATATAAATCATCATTTCCATTCCAAAAATGAAAGTTATCTATAGTATGAGCAATTTCATGAATAATGATCGGGATCCTGAAGTCAACTAGATAGGCTAAGTCTATATCTCTATAAAGCGTGCCTTCTTTTGCTTTATCGAATGACTTTACTGTAAAAATAATCAAGTTTTGACCATTGAATACCTGTGCGACAACCTGGCTTCTATATCCCTTTCCTGTCACTAGCGTCAATGGATGGGTATCATCAAACCAGATACTGGTATAAAAATCTTCTGGAGAAGCTTCTTTTATTAATTCCTGTACTTCACTGTCCAATTCTTTAATCACTTCATCCAAATTTCGAATCGGTTTAGCATGACTGATTTTCTTTCGCATAAAGGAGGGGATTTTACGAATAGCCTTCTCAAACACGCGCAAATGATCATCTGTAAATCGCCTGGCCTGATAATCTTCTCCATGTTTAATGATAGTTTTTGTATCATAAAAAAGTGCCAGTGCCCGTAATGATGCCTCCTTGCTTTCCCAGTAATTTTCTAACAGACAAAGATCAACAGCGTTTGATTCACGACAGTCTTCTTTTATATCAAGCAAATCCTCCACATGATCCGCATCACTGTGATCAGTTAATACTGCTACCGCATGTTGACGTAATTCATTTGGATTATTCTTTTCATAAAAATTAATTACTTCGGTTAATTGAACAATAGAAAGAAAACCTGTTTCGCTGGTTTTACAAAGTAATGATGCATCTGTAGATAAAGGGAAAAACTTATTCTGGAATAATGGAGTAGCTAATAAACTCAGATTAGCACACTGAACTGAACTCGAAAAAACAAACAGAATAACAGCACAATGAAAATAGCATTGTTTATTTCTAGTTGAATGCATGGTTTTATTGTTTTGTGTGAAAAGCTTCATTGCTGCAAAATGAATTCAATGAATCAATGATGTGACGGTATATCTCTACAGAGAGAGAACAGAATAACTTCGATAACTGGCACAGGTTGTATATTTGTCTTTAACTATCGCATAAATATATAGGGGTATTTATCGAAGAGTAAAGCAAACAAGGCATTGACCTACATCCGTAGATTGTTAATATTGACTACAAAAGTTTAGTACAAAATACCAATCAAGCCAGAAACAAATTTATAACTCACCATGTTCCTATATTTTCCATTGATGCCCAAGGTTCTTGTATATCTAAAGGCTGGCCTTTTTGTAATAATTCAATAGAAATGTTATCGGGCGAACGTAAAAAAGCCATATACCCATCTCGGGGAGGGCGATTAATAACCACACCTAAGTCAATTAAATTTTGGCATAGACTATAAATATCATTCACTTCAAAAGCTAAATGTCCGAAATTGCGTCCACCTGTATATTCTCCTGTGTTCCAATTATAAGTCAATTCAATCGTTGGTGCTTCCACTCTTTCTGCACTAGATTGATCCAATGGAGCGGCTAAATAGACTAGTGTAAATTGACCTTCATTACTTTCTATACGTTTAACCTCAATGAGCCCCAATTTTTGGCAATAAAATTCTAAAGATTGTTTCAGATCTTTGACCCGAATCATTGTATGTAAATATCGCATAATTATTATCAATCGCTTAAATTAAAAAAAACAGCTATATTATGGCGGAAAATCAATTTTCTTCCCTAAAATATTTTAGAAACAGACAAATGAATGACTACCCAGAAAAAACCTGTGAAATTGACCGCTTGGTTCGCCACCCAAAACTGGTTACAGCAGCCTTAAATGGGGAAAAAACCCAACAGCGTAGAGATGGCATTTATGCTTATCCCAGTGAAACATTTAAACTGAACGAAATTGACTTTACTCTGATTTCTTTAGAACGGCAAAGACTAGGAGATATGACCGACAAAGATGCACTTGCAGAAGGATATCCAAGTTTAGAAATGTACCGAGGAATTATTTTAAAGATGCATGCAGGAATGACCTGGAATGAGGATAGTTTGGTTTGGGTACATAGTTTTAAGAGAAACGATGTAGAATGAAAATTCATTATTATTTAAACATAGATATTTCTAAATTGGTTCAACTGAAGTATTAATCAATGCCGACTAATCTAGTACAGTTTAGAAATGAAAACGAATAATTTGTACATTATGGTGCAGAATATTTTTCGTACTCAACTAACACATGGATGTGTGTAGCGAAAAAATCTAACCCAGCCTACAGTCAACAATGTTTGTTGATATATTAATCTTTAAATAAGCAGTGTTGGTGTCAAACATTTGTGCGACAAACTTAGCTCATCGCCCCAAAACTTGCCTCCCCCTATCTCTGAGGTGCGATGTATTTTTGCTTTTACAATTTTTCTTAAATCTCATACGTGAGACTAGCCCAGATTTTCAAAATGTATCAAAGTTATTTTTTCTGCTGCGCCTGTGTTAATTGAAAAATAATAGTTTTAGATATTGTATCAAGTTTCATTTTAGCCTCAAATAAAATAGCAGACCCCGTACTATCGGTCACATTAACACACGGTATAGTTAATGAGCCATCGGCTTTAAATACAGATAAACAATTTGAACTAACAGGTGCATCATTTCTATGCTGTTGACCTGTTAAACTGAATGAGACTGGAATTGATGAAGGAATTAATTTCATTTCGACACTAAACAGGTCTGTACCACCTAAGCCATCAGGAACAGAGACACATGGAAGTTTTAATGATCCATTTGATTCAAAAATTGCAATACATTCATCGTTACTTTGATCAGGTGTTGTTACAGTGGTAATAACAATTGTAGTATTCTCTTCAGCCCTTAAATTCGTTGTAATTTGGAAGGGTAAAGAAGAATCAAAAGTCGAAATAAGTTGAATGACTAAATTTGGCTTTTGAATGGAACTCAACAAACCATCCTGAGTTGGTATTGATAAACCATCTAAGATATTTTCTCCTAAATAATTTACTGAAAGATAGCCGAATTCTACTTTTGCATTTTTTATAACTTCCCCAGCTAAGGTTAGATTATACGGAACATTATAACTGTTAAATAGTGGCAAATTTCCAGGAGGAGCGCCAAGAAGAAACCCGACTATAATTCTAAATGAATCTTTAGCTGACTGAGCACTCTGATTAACCACCATTATATTACCTTCATCAATAACACCAACTAAATTAGGTATATCTGAATTGAGCCCACGTATAGTTTCAAATGTAGTACCATTAATATTAATTTCCATACTGATTATTGCATTACCATACTCAGCTTGTTGAACCACTGATGTTTCATTAATAAAAGGTGTAAAACTCTCAGCATCAATTAAAAGACGAATTGAAAAAGGTATGGAACCTTCTGAATTGCGTTGTATACCTAATAAATCAGCAATGGCATCATCTGAAAATGCTTTTAAATCGGCAGAAAAGTTTCCATTAATTTCATATAACACTGTTTTTGCCGTTGCAAAATTACAGAACATTAATAGTAAGAAGCTATAAATAATCATTATTGATTTTAATGTTTTCATTCTTTCACCATTGTTTTAAAAAAATAACTATTGAGTCCCAATTTCTATTCATACTAAATAGAATGTGAATATATCCAAAAGGTTTGATTTACGATTTAATCGCTTCTTCTTAAAGTCTATCCAGAGTAATCGTAAAATTTGAATTATCATCATTCAGATATATTTCGCCATCTTGAATATTGCATTGAAATTGCATAGAGCGCTTGACCATTGCCTCTATACCTTGTGTATTGATATGCAATACTTTGAGGTTTTTAAATCGTTGTAATTTTTCTTTCTGTTGTTTCCACCAAACCTTTGCCTTACGCTCGTCATAAGTGTAAATAATTACTTGCCTGGAACGACCACAGGCTTTGCGAATTCTTTTTTCGTCTGGTTGGCCTAAATCAATCCATAGTTCAATTTCATCTGTTAGTGACTTTTCCCATAACTCTGGTTCATCATCTGTACTCAGTCCTTTTGTAAAGCTAAGCTTTTCACTAGCATTAACCATAAATGCTACTAGGCGTATCATAAAACGGAAATCTGTTTCAGAGGGGTGTTGTGCGATAGTTAATTCGTGGCTTTGATAATAATGCCTGTCCATATCTGCAATGTTAAGGGAGACTTTATTGATTGTTGAGCTAATGGCCATTGTTCAGTTATATGTTTCTAATATAAATAGTTAAAATTAAACACCTGCCTCTCAAATATCATTTTTGTTCAATAAAGTTTAGATTATTGTCCTTAACGATCTAAAGTCCTAATAATATCTATGAAAGACCAGTGCTACTTGAAAATTTGTTGGAAAATCAATTCTTCTGTACCCAAAATTGATACATGCCTAAAAAAGCAGATGGATTTTGGAGTTCAAACTGGTGCCACAATTCTAATGAGTTTTTTGCTTTTTCTTCAGGGTGTTGTTGATTAAATTGTCTCATCACCCAACTTTGGTCACACTCAAAACCTAGAAAACGCAATCCCAATTCATTTAATGCTGATTCAATTTGCGGTAAGGTAAAACGGTGTTCTTGTACATGAAAGATCAAGTCACGGCATTCACTTAGACTGTAAAAGTCATTCATTTTAACTAATTGACCGATAATATGATTTGAATATTGATTCAATTCAAAAATTTCAGCCCGACATCTTCGAATATCATCTTGAGAAGTTGTATAATTTTTCTGAGCAATCAGTTCTCGTGTTGCTACAATGCTTTTTCGTGCAATATCGCTATACAGGCCTATTTTCATTAAGCCACCATTTTTTAGTTTACCCACTAAAATTTTCCAGCCAGCTAAAGGGTCATCCATATGGTGTAACACGCCGACACTTTCGATAATATCAAACTTTTTGGTGAAATCTTTTAGCTGTAATATATCGCCTTGCATATACTGTATATTAGAAACACCTTGCTCTTGCGTTTTTCTTTTCGCATAAGACAAACTACTCAAACTTAAATCTAAAGCTAAAACCTGACAGTTTAAAAACTTTGAAGCGGTACTCAATGCATGATGACCGGTTCCACAACCGGCAATAAGGATGTTTGGATGGCTTGAAAATTTTTGCTTGTTAACATCCAAATCAAGCTTGATTAATTGTACAACTTGTTTAATAGACCTTGGTTTGTCACTTAAACTGGCCTTAACCCAGAGAGGATAAGGGTTTTCTTCATATTGATCACGCACAGCTTGAGAGACTTCATCTTCAACTGGTGAAAGACAGAGTATTTGAGTTCGCAAGGACTGTTCTTGTTTAACATTTTTAATTTGCCCCACAACTACCATTTGAATAGCATCTAAATCAGGTGATTCAAGTAAATTTTCTGACCAACAATAATCAGAAAGCGGTCTGTACGCAGCCAATACTAAAATATCTATTTGTGAAATAGATTCTCCATTCTCAAAGGCATTTTCAATTCTTCTTTCTAAAATTTCAAGTTGGTTTTTCTCTTCCTCAGTTTCTAAAAAAACGTACTCATTAATAAAACAATGCATCGCCAATGTTTCATAAAACTGAATATCAGCAACTTCACTTCTGCTCATGACACTATTGAGTATTGCTTTCCTCATTTGAGTCAATAGATTTTCTATCTCTAAATTGGCAATGGATGACTGCTGCATCATGGAAATGAGCAGAGGAAGTGTAGAAAGCTGCTGGGTTAGCTTATCAATTGTACCGGTATTAAATAACTCAACTGCTTTTAAAAATTTAGGCTGATTTTGAATCGCACTGAAAATGGCCTTTGATATATAAGTAGGTCTAATGGTGGGCTTTTCTAAAGCCTGTAATAATATATTCTCCAAATTATCATCACATACTGTAAATTCCATCTCCTGCAAACAAGCACCTAAACCTGTCCAGAATAAATTATTTTCAGGTTCAAGAGAGATTGATTTTCTAATACTTAAAAATGCCTGGTTTAACCGACCTGGAATTTTTAGAAGTACATTGCCGCGATTACAATAGGCTTCTGCATAGTCTGGCTTCAGCTGTATGGCTTTATCATAACTATTAACCGCTAAATCCAATTGCTCAAGGCCTTGAAATGATATTCCACGATTATTGTAGGCTTCAACATAATCAGGTTTTAATTGAATAGCCTTATCATAATTTTTGACTGCGGCTTCTAACTGTCCAAGATCTTTTAAGGCATTTCCTCTATTGTAATAGGCCTCTGCATAATCTGGTTTTAGTCGAATAGCTTTATCATAATTTTTTACAGCCTGTTCCAAACGACCCAGATCTTGTAATGTAATCCCTCGGTTACTGTAAGCTTCTGGGTGATCTGGATTAAGTTTTATGGCCTTATCAAAGATTTTAATTGCCTCCTGCAATTTCCCTTTTCCCTTTAAAATTGCTCCCAACATATTAAAAGCAAATAATGAATCAGGATAAATATGCAGTAACTTTTTACATGCTTCCTCTGCTATCAACCATTGTCCCGAAGTATATAACTCGATTAATTCATTAATTTGAATTTGTGACGGAGCAGTAGATTTCAATGAACTAATTTGATCGGACTGAAGGTTTTTTTGCAGCTTACGCAACGCTTTTTTTGCAATGGGATGTTGAGGCTGACTCTGTAAAATAGCCGTGTAAAATTGTACTGCTTTAACAAAATCACCTTGTTTAGTCGCTTTTTTTGCTCGAAATAGGGCTTGTTCAATGGATACTTGTTGAGTCATGTTTTTTAATTTTTTTTACTAAGGGAGCTGGAAATAAATAATCATCCATTGTTGAGTAGGATTTTTGGTATCCGCTATAAATCCCAGGGGGAACATGGAAGACCGACAGCCACTCAGACATGCTATCAATGTAGCCTGGATAGAGCGTAGCGGAATCTGGGGTCAGAGTCGCATCATTTCTTCCTGGGTTTTAGTGTGGATACGATTTAATGATAATTTTTTCTCAAATTAATCCTAGATCACAAAAAAATGTGAGTAGCAGCTAAAGCCTTGCACTGAAAGTGTATAATTTTAAACTAGCGATATGTGACAATAAAAAAGTTGCGTAGCCTGCTATGCGCTCATTTTATTAGCACGCCTGTGAAGTCAAAATTCTGCACCAAACTTCTGGAACTTATTAACTTCCCACTCCTTAGCGACACCAGCTTCAAAATCAATCAATCTTAAATAGTCACGATAATGATCAACATCCCATTGCATTTTCAGTTCGAAACAAGTTAAGTCTAAATTACAGATTTTTTCACGAGTATTTTTTAAGACCTGATCACCGCCCCAAACTATATTTTTAAATAATTCCATTCGAGGTTCCTTGGTGCCGATCAAGCAATAGCCTCCATCTTCTGCTGGAGCCAATACCATTTCATAATCTGTTGCTAATGCTTCATGTGCATCTTTTAAGTCTTGTTTTGTCAAAGATGGGCAATCACACCCGATCAAAATTGAATAATCAAAATTTTGGCATCCCAAGTTTAAGGCTTTATACATACGCATACCAAGGTCTTCTGATGATTGTGTTAACAAATCTACTGAATACTGCTTGGGTAGTTGTTGGAAAAAAGGCTGAAAAGTGTCAGGGGAACACCACAGTTGAACTTTGCATAAATTTGACTGGGTGACTAAATCAAGTGTTTTTAAGGCTAAATGCTGGTGAACCTTACATGCTTGCTCAGCCGATAACTCAGGCATTAACCGAGTTTTCACTTGACCTGGTATGGGCGCTTTACAAAAAACCTGAATAACGGCATTTGGGTACAGATAGTCCATCTTTTAACAGTATGAATGAGGGTAATGAAAATTTTTTATCTTCTGCCTAAGAGTATATACTAAAGAACGCGCATGGAATAACTTGGGCAATAGGCGCAGAATTATTTTTCGTATTCGAGACATAGCAACAGGCGCATAGCAAGCTACCTAACTGTTGCTATAACGAAGAAGACGGACAAAAAGACCAGCAAGATAAGTAGTTTATATATTGCGAGTTCCTAAGCACGTAGGGCGAAAAAGCGATAGCGCCTTCCGCCATTTAGCCGCAAATTAAACCTTTTTCGTCAATAATGTCGGATTACGCTATCGCTCATCCAACCTACGTTCGATCATACAAGTTAAGCTATTAGCAAAAGAGGTGTTTATGAACAACGAAAAAACAACCTTGGGGGGAGGATGCTTTTGGTGTACTGAAGCAGTATTTCAAAAAGTTAAAGGTGTCAACGCTGTCACCCCAGGATATGCAGGTGGAGATATAGCTGAACCTACCTACGAGAAGATTTGTACCGGAAATACAGGACATGCGGAAGTCATACAAATTGATTTTGATCCTGATCAAGTTGATTTTCAGACATTGTTACAGGTATTTTTTCAAACCCATGATCCAACAACATTAAATTGTCAGGGAGCAGATAGAGGCACCCAATATCGTTCGGTTATTTTTTATCATAATAATGAGCAAAAAACAGTTACAGAAAAAGTAATTAGCGAAATTGATAATTTGAATTTATGGGAAAATCCTATAGTAACTGAACTTCAGTCGCTAGATATATTTTATCCAGCAGAGAAGCATCATCATAATTATTATCAGACGCATTCACAACAAGCTTATTGTTTAGCTGTAATCGAACCCAAGTTATCCAAATTAAAAAACATGGATGTTTCAACGCAGTAATTGATCCTATTTTATCTAGGAAGCTAGATACTTTGATAGTATAGAATTAAATTTAATTTAGTATCCACAGGAACGAGCATGGAATAACTTGGGCAATTGGCGCATAGCAAGCAACGAAGAAGACGAACAAAAAGACCTGCAAGATTAGTAGTTTATTTATTGCGAGTTGCCTTATTATAGGGAAGTAAAAAATTTTAAGTAAACGTAGAGTGTAATACTGATTTTTTAGGAAACATTAACCTAATAAACAACACCTTAACAAAGTTGGGTTAGTTTTTTTAGCGCAACGAAAAAACGTAATCCAACAACACATTGAATAATAAGGAGATGTTGGGTTACGTTATCACGCTTCGCTTAATAAGCTAACCCAAGCTACAACTTGAATCAGTATTTGTTAATACTTTAATCGTTATATAATCAGTACTCTACGGTGGGCAAATACCATATCAACTTCACCTTGAAACATATATTTTTACATTTTTAACCAACATTAAATGACAAATGATTGAACAAGACAGTTTACGACGATTTTTATTTGAAGAATTATCAATTAGAGGCGAATGGGTGCGTCTGCATCAAAGCTGGAATGATAGCAAACAGTTTCAAAATTTATCAGAAGTAGCGGAAGAGCAACTAGGACAAGCGTTAGCGGCTGTAGTTTTATTATCTGCCAGCATTAAATTTGATGGATCTTTGATTCTTCAGGCTCAAGGAGATGGCGCAATAAAAACCATTGTTGCTCAATCTACACATGATCAAAAAATTCGTGGCCTATTAAGAGGCTCTACGAATAATTTAAAAAGTTCATTTTCTGAATTGATAGGTAAAGGCCGTCTAGTTATTACAGTGGAAAATAATATCGGAGAACCCTATCAAGGTGTGACTCCTCTTGAAGGTAATAGCCTGGCAGATGTCATTACTACTTATTTTTTACAATCGGAACAACTTGAAACTAAAGTATGGTTGTTTGCGAATGGAACTGATATTGCTGGATTATTTTTACAGCAACTTCCGGGAAATGAAAATGATCAGTCCGATTGGGAAAGAATTGTAATGTTGGCTAATACAGTTAGTAAAGAAGAAATGTTGACTTTAGAGAGTGAAACAATGTTGTACCGACTATTCAACGAAGAAAAGGTCAGACTTTTTGAGCATAAGCCTGTTGAATTCAAGTGTGGTTGTTCCCAACAAAAAATTGAAAACACCTTAGCTACTCTAGGGCGTAAAGAATTGGAATCTATCCTCCAGGAGAGGGATAAAATTGAGGTGGATTGTGAATTTTGTGGTAGACAATATGGCTTTGATGCAGTAGATGTAGAAAACTTATTAAAAGGTCAGCCTTTAGTTTCACAATCAAAAACACTGCACTAATACTATGTATTACAGAAAAAAAACCAAACTAGTTCAGTTTATCTTTATATCCTTTCTAATCATTTCTTTGACATCCTGCTTTTATTGGTTACGTGCTTTTCAAACTTATTTGCAAATGAAAGATTTTGATCAGAATTTTGCCATTGTGGTTGATGATCAATTTCAAGTACATTTTAAAAAACCGCTACTTTACAGTGAGGATATTTTTTCTTTATTGAAACTGCAACCTAGCTCAATTAAAACCTTGGAAACCAGAAAGATCTGGCGTTTACTCTTTCAAAAAATTGATGAAGAAGGAAATATAAGTCAGCCACCGGTCAAGTTTTTTTTCGATTTAGAATTTGATCAACAGGATCGCCTAAATATTTGGTCGTTTTCACCACTATTTCTTCACATAGCACCTGCAGAATTTCTGGAAGTTTCATTTAGGTCATTAGGCACAGCGACTATCAATAGAGATAAAAGGCAGTTAAAAGCCGATACCAGTCTAGTAAAAAAAATATCGGCAGATCTACCTAAAAAAAACCAGGTGATTGCTCAATTAGGTAAACCCTTATCAATTAAAAATAAAGATAATCAAGAGATATATCGTTATCACTTTCAACTTAAAACGGATGATATTGAGGATGGATATGAAGATAGAGCTTTAAATGTAATCAATTTAACCTTTGATAACAAAAGCAGTGATTTGATCAAGATGGCTGGACGATTTGCGGGTCTTAAAATTTCAATTGACTATTGTAAGTTCACTGTCAAACAATCAGGATGTCTGGATAACAAGCAGGAATAATATTCCACAATACTTATTATACAGTCGCGAATTGGAAATTATTATTGAATAGAAGAGACAATAACTTCCTTCTATTTCAGACGCGGCAATCGCAAAACAAATATTATCCGAAAAGAATTCGTGATAATGACCAGTTTTAGAAAACAGATTCAAATTGCCCACCACACTAAAAAATGTAGAGTGATTCTAAATCCACTCTACATAAAACGTGCTATTGACAATACTTTATTTAGCCATGATTTATATTAACTTGAATAAAAAGTCTTAAACTGGAAAAATAAAAATCATCTATTCTCGTTTGCCCCCTATTTCTTAACAAGGAAAACAATACCTTTGTCCATTAAAAATGATACGGCAATAATTACCAGGATTGGGTTTGTTTACGGTAACTAATTGCAGAGATTCTACACAAGTGACATGATTCATCGAGCCTTTAATCTCGGTTCCTTTTGTGACTGTTACCTCTCTTCCTGGAACACACAGATCAACAATCTCACCAGATTCATTTATTTCAACATGAATAACCATATTTTTATTCTTTTTCTCTTCTCTCATTTTCTTATCCTAATAGATTTAAAAAAACCTCATTAATCATTCCCTGAATAGATGGTTTTTAATGATTTGAACGACACTAATTAAGTTTGATCTTTTTAGAAAATAAGCTTTGATCATTTGTTTCTCCATGCTTATACAAAGAAAAATGTAGGAAACAACATAATCAACTACAGAGACTTTTAATCAATTTTACTATCCCTGTTTTAAAGAAAAGATTCATGGCATATTACGTTTGTATTGCTATGAATTGTATATAATTTTTCTTCTCATTCCTGAATGATCAGTAATATTAAAATTGAACACCCCTTCTTAGTCAACCTTTATTTAATCAGAACGAAAGAGCCATTTTAAACAGCAGTTGTCTTTCAGGAGTTATAGTCGGATTAGTTGCATCAGTATCCTGAAAATGAATCGATTGATCCAGCAAATTTTTACCTTCCAGACTGATCACTCCGTAACGATTAGGAAGGCGATAACTAAGAGACGCATCAAATACCCAAAACTGATCATCGTCTTGTAGAGCCACTAAATTATTAAAATTAGATGGAAATTCGCCTTCTTGATAGACATAGGTCGCTTTTACTTTCCCAGAAAACCCCCATTCTGAAAAAACACCTATTGATAAAGGCAAGCGATGTGTTTGTAGTTCATTGACATTCTCAATGAGTAGTTCTCCTCTGCTGCTATCTAATCGTTCATAAAGATATTCGGCGCTCAGAGCAATTTGTGAAAAAGGTGTCCAGTAAAGATAAGCTCGAGTTAAGGTCTCATCTACATCAACATTTATCACCTGCTTTTCGAAAAAAGGAGGAGACAATGATATAGTTGGGCTTTTTAGATCCCTTTTAGAAAATTCAATACCTGCATTAAGTGAGCGAGTTAAAGTTTGATCTAAGCCAATTCCATAACGCCAAGCCTTTTCACCAATAGTACCAAAATAGAATTGATTGAAACCTGCTATTTCAGTTGGTTCTATAGTGGCTAACGTATTTTCTCGTGATATAGTGGATCGTTGTAAAGTTCTAAAAATTGCTGCGCGTATTATTGTGCTCTTAAAAGGGTTCCACTCAATTCCAATTTTTGGATTAAATTGATCACGTTCTATGTCACTTTTATCCAGAAAATCAGCACTTGCTCCTAAAGTAAGCAATAAACTATTGAATGCTTTAATCGTTGAATAGAGATAAATATTGGTATGATTTAACTCACCATCTTCATCGAGAACAGGGAATGTAGATCGAGTCTGTTTATCAACATAATAGTGTCCAGCTCCAGAAATGACATTATATTGATGTTCATTATACAAATATTGGATTTCACCAAGAACGCCCTGGTCTTTAGCCTCGATTCCAAATAAAGGCAACGACGTATCTAATTCAATATTTCGGTAAGTCAAAGAAGAAATAAATGTAGATCCAGGAAAAAATGAATGTCGCAATCCCAGGCGTGCAGTTGAAACGGTCTGATTCTGTCTTAGCTCAGGTTGAAAATCATCGGAAAAAAATCGTAAATCAAGGTCGCCCTTATCAATAGTTAAATGAGTTAATTCAGCCTGAATACTTGTCTTATGACTCGGATTTGCCTGGATAAAGAAATTATAGATATTGGTATCTTGATCGTTATTTTCCCTAAAACCATCGGTTTCATAATGAAACTGTCCCAGACTAAAGCCTATATTATCGCTAACACCCGATAAAATAGCTTCGTCTCCCAAAGTATTATTACTGCCTATCACACCTGAAGCCTGAAAATTAAATTGATTGCGACGAAATAAGGCATTATATTCATTAAATGTAGGGGTCGATGGCCCTGTACCCTGGAAAAGTCCTAAGTTGGCTTGTGCTGATTGAGCATGAACAGGAAGTGCGTGAATAGGTTGGAATAATTGAGATTGTAATAATTCACTCACACGTGCTGGGCCATGGCGAGGTAAACTCGCATAATTATCTGCTAAAAAACGATGTGCAGAGTGATCGGTAGGATCAATATCAAGTGCTTTCCAACCTTCCAAGCGAGCCAATTGTTGAAATTCAAGATCGCTATAGATTCTAGCCATACTGGCGCTTTTTGCTGCTAAATCCTGATCCAGCAATAAACGTGAGCGATAAGCGCCGCGTTTATCATTTAAGTCTAGCGCTTGTTGCATATCACTAATTGCCTCAACGGGCTTATTCTTTGTTTGTTTATTTATCGCTTTGTAAAACCAGGGACTTGGGTCATTAGGATCTAAGCTAATTGCTCGATTAAATTCCAGTTCTGCCAGATCATTTCGATTTTGATCATAATAAGCTTTTCCCAAATAAGTTCTTATCACTGCATTATTCAGATCTAGACTAACTGCTCGCTCTATTTCTTTGCTTCCTTCATCTAAGTCGCCTAAACGAATTTTAGTTATTCCTAAACCAAAACGCGCTAAAGGTGCTTGTGGGGTTTTAAGCACCGCAGCAGTAAAAAGTTTAAGTGCTTCTGTACTATCGTTATGAAAAAGATGAGAATAGCCAAGCACTGATTGCGCTATGGTTAGGTCACCATCTATTTCAACGGCCCTTTGTGCGGCATTTAAAGCAAGGTCAAATTGGCCTAATGCAATTTCAATTTGAGCGCGTCTACTCCAGGCCAAAGCATCAAGATTATTGAGCTGAGTTGCTTTCTTCAAACTTGATAAGGCTTTCTCTAGCTTAAACTGTGTTTCATAGATATAGGATAAGGCAATTAGAGGGATTGATGATGAAGGTGCAGAGATTTTTGCTCTTTCAACTAGTTGCAAGGCTTTTTCTGGGTTGTTTTTAACTAAAGCAATGATCGATTGTAGTGCTAATGCTGTTCCATTATTTTTGTTTAAACTTAAACTTTTCTGGATTGCATGTTGAGCTTGTTCGACATCACCTACACTTAACAACAGATTCGCCTTAAGGTTATGATATTCGAAGTCACGATTCTCATTTGGAACAGCTTCAAGTTCATTGAAAGCCATGTCTATTTTACTTTGTCGAATATAGTCAATAGTGCTAGCAAAAGGTGAATTACTTGTTGTTTGTGGTGAGGTATTCAATAGAGGAGGATAATAAAGCGCCCATTGAATGGCATTTTCAATATTGATTTGTAATTTTAAATCAGGCGCTTGCCCCTTAACTGAGACAAGTGTCTGACCATTAGTAATGCTTTGTTTACCATAGGCATTAGTAGCTAAAACAGAACCATCAATCACAGAAATTTGTGTTTTCTGTGAATCTGAAATTAGTACAAACTCAGTGCCTTCATGTACTGCATTAATAAAGGGGGTATTCAGTTCAATAGATCGGGGGGCATCGTGGTTACGAAAATAGAATCTTCCTTTCAATATATCTAAAATTGACTTCGAAGGTTGTTTTGTTTGCTTGAAAGTCAGAGCAGAATTTTTATCTAAGGTTAAATAACTCTTATCTTTGAAAGAAATTACGGCACGGCTCCGGTTTAGATTCCGTATTTGATCGCCAGGGCAAATTTTATCGTTATTCTGAACGGATTTCCATTTAGACGATTTGAATTGTTGACGTTCAACACTCCCTTGAACTGAAATAACCTGTGCCACAGGAATAGGGCAGTTCGTTTCATCAGCTATAACCCGATCTGTATTACCCAAAATGATAAGCGGTATCAGAAAAAGCAATGGAGCACGAATCATGTATTGCACCTTTGTAATTAGGAGTGAGAATTTAATAAGTTCCCTCAGTTTGAGTTAGAATTTTGGCTACACAGCAGTGCTAATAAAATGGGCGCATAACCAAGCTACGCAGCTATTTTATTAGCACTGCTGTGGAGACAAAAGGCAAGTCAAAATCTGGAAGATATTTTCAAAGCAATCAATTGGGGGGGGGAAACACTCACATTCCCACAAAAAATTGAATTTAAGTAGAATATAAGTACCCAAGCATAATTAATTTAACATTTTACTTGGGTACTTATCTTAACGCCTAGCTAACTCCTGTTTTAGTTTTTCTCGAATATACAATGACCCAGTCATGAATAAGAAAATAGACTCTTTTCATTGTAATAATCACTGAATTGTTCGTGCGAGTTATAGTGATTAACTCTACATAAAAAAACAGTCTCAACAATAAACTTACAACAAGATCTCTCGAATAGGAAAGCACAATTAAGTTAGCGTAGATATTACTGAAATTTATAATGTCGTGGAATGACCACTATACCCTTCTTGGAAATTGTAAATCGTTCTGCATCTTTAGCCCCATCATAACCTATAGACTCACCTGCTGGTATTTTAATACCTTTTTCGACTATACAATTTTTTAGTTTAGCTTCGCTTCCTACATTGACATCATCAAATAAAATCACATTACGAATGACAGCTCCCTCATCAATAAAAACTTGAGAGAATAAAATAGAATCATGGACTTTCCCCCCTTTAATAATAACTCCACCCGCAGCCATAGAGTTGATAAATACACCCTCTTCACCATTTGAACCAGAAATAGCACGTAATGGTGGGGTTTGTATATGATAGCTGCGTATAGGCCAATTGACTTGATACAGATTTAATGGAGGAACTGCTTTTAACAAATCCATATTTGCTTCGTAATAACTATCTAAAGTACCAACATCTCTCCAATAGCTATCAGTTTTTACTCTCCCCCCATCCGTACCAAATTGAAAAGCATACACTGAAAACTTCTTAACCAATTCAGGAATAATGTCCTTTCCAAAATCATGGCTAGAACTTTCATTTACTGCATCTGCTTCGAGTGTTTGAACGAGTAGATCTATTGAAAAAACATAAATACCCATGGATACTAATGCATGCGCCGAATCATCCGGTAAAGTGGTTGGGTTTAATGGTTTTTCTTGAAAGGAATGAATTTTATTATTATTGTTTACCGAAAGCACGCCAAAATTATGGGCTTTTTTTGCATCTATAACCATGGTTGCCATGGTCATATCTGCTTGACTAGAGAGATGATATTTTACAATGTTAGCGTAATCCATTCGATAAACATGGTCACCCGATAAAATTAAAACTCTTCTAGCACCACTACGCTTTAATAAATTAATATTCTGAAAAACGGCATCAGCCGTCCCTCTATAGCCATAATTTCCAACACCCATTTGCGGGGGGACAGCCGTGGCAAACTCCCCAAGTTCTGGATTAAAAATAGACCAGGCACTACGTAAGTGATTATGCAATGAAAAAGACTTGTATTGCGTTAACACAAAAATTCGTCTTAACCCTGAATGTAAACAATTAGTGAGAGTAAAATCGATTATTCGATATTTACCACCAAAAGGCACTGCTGGCTTTGACCTTTCAAGCGTCAGTGGCTCTAATCTTTTGCCACAACCACCTGCAAGTATGATTGCCAAGTCTTCGTTTCTCATGATTTTCCTATTCAGTCAAATATCAATCCAAGGTAGCACCTGACAAATACCCTCCTCTATTGAGCAGGTTTTTTGTTTTCATTCAAGGAGTAACAACAGGTAGAGCATGCTATTTTATTGTTGCTATCACCTAGGAGCCTGTCCGAGAACAGCAGTCTTTAAAAAACCAGCACAACATATAGTGTTAAAATTTAATTAAAACACTATATGTTGTATATCAACTCAGTAAGATGTTAGTTCTCGGACAGTCTCCTAGAAGCCGAACAAAAGACAGTCATTTATTATCGTTCCAACTCAGCCCTTGTCAATCTTATTTTCTATATGTTGTTTTAACACCATTAACACTAATGCACTAAAAATTCAGTAAAAAATAAATCTCTAAAACCATCGCTATTGGAAATATTATCCAAAGCCTTTGAAACTGTTTTTATTGATTCCTGGCGAAGCGCTTCTCGTTGTTCCATTGTTTCTAGATCATTAGCCGAACGTCCACTGTATAACATAATCAATTCATGTCTTAAAGCGGGCAAATGTTTTTTTATCTTGTCTATATGCCCCCCCCCTTCAACCATTAATTGCACTTTGATTAACATATAATGTTTAGGGGTATCTAGATTGACGGTAAATTTAGGTTTCATTTCTATATATTCTACTTCGGACTCTGATGATAACTCATCTTCCGCATAAACAAGGTTTGAAACTAGAAAAAAACTTAATAACAATAATAAAATTCGCATAAACTTTCCTTTTTGAGTTAAATTAAAACTTATTTGATGAATCTTCTGTAACTTTGGGATATCTTACTTAGGAATGGGCACGAAATAACTTGAGCAACTGGCGTAGGACTCTGTGTTCGTCTTCAAGACGCAGCGTAGGGCGCATAGCAGGCTACACAACTATTTTATTAGTACTTCTGTGGAGTCAAAAGACAAGTCAAATTCCGCAAGTTATTAAATCCTCACTCCTTATAAGGTAGATTATTTTTTACTTATTGTCTTACAATCAACTTAATTATAAAGGCATGTAGGATTCAAAATACCTCCAAACAAACCTCATATAATACTAACAATGATAACTAAACAGACTATGGGCCCAGTTTTAATTGATTTAGAGGGGGTTACACTCACGCAATTAGAACAAGAAAAAATCAAACATCCAAATACCGGTGCTGTTATTCTATTTTCACGTAATTATACCGACCCCGAGCAAATATCTAGATTAATTAACAGCATTCGTAGGTCTCGAGACGCTGATATTCTCATTGCAGTTGATCAGGAAGGAGGTCGGGTTCAACGTTTTCAACAGGGTTTTAGTCGTCTTCCCCCCGCCTCAAGTTTTGCTAATTCATCTGTATCAGCTGAAATGGCTGGCTGGTTAATGGCCGCAGAGTTATTATCAGTTGGCGTGGATTTTAGCTTTGCACCGATTCTAGATATTGATTGTGGGATCAGTAAAATCATCGGCGATCGTTCTTTTTCAGAAAATCAGAAACTAGCCACTGAATTAGCCAGTAACTTCAGAAAAGGCATGAATACTGCCGGAATGGCTGCTACGGGGAAACATTTTCCAGGTCATGGTGCTGTTGCATTAGATTCTCATTTAGCCTTGCCTATTGATGAGCGAGATTTACAAACAATTCGCAACAAGGATCTGGAACCTTTTAAGCAACTCATATCGGAAGGATTAGAAGCGATAATGCCTGCTCATGTGGTTTATCCTCAAGTCGATTCTTTACCCGCTGGTTTTTCATCCGTCTGGATACAACAAATACTACGAACTGAATTAAATTTTGATGGCGCTATTTTTAGTGATGATTTAAGCATGGAAGGTGCGTCTTCCATTGGTAACTATAATGAACGTGCCAAACTTGCTCTGCAAGCTGGGTGTGATATGGTTTTGGTCTGCAACAACCCAACAGCAGCTGAAGAAGTGTTAGAAAGTATCCCCATAAAATTCAATCAAAAAAGAGAAATAAGACTCAAAAGAATGCAAGGTGATTTTCAATTATCTCGCCAGCAGCTTTTACTATCAAAGCAATGGAAACAAGCTTCTCATCAAATTAAAAACCTGGTTGATCATCTCAATGCTTAATGAAATTACTCAAATAGAATTATCCGCTGATTTAATCCATTCCGAATCTGAAGTTGAACTGGCTATTGATAAAATGGCGGACACCATCAATACCCAATTAAAAGATAAAAACCCAGTATTTCTTTGTGTTATGAATGGCGGTGTGGTTATTTCAGGTAAATTACTAAATCGTTTAAATTTCCCTCTGACTTTTGATGCAATTAATGTCAGTCGTTATAACAAGCAAACATCAGGACAAGACATTCGCTGGATTTATACACCAGAAACAGAGCTTAAAAATAGAACCGTATTGATTGTAGATGATATTCTGGATGTAGGGTTAACCTTGGAGGCTATAATCCAATATTGCAAAAACCAGGGGGCATCTACTGTTTATACTGCTGTATTAGTTGACAAAAAATTACAACAAAAAAAACCAGTGACTGCTGATTTTGTGGCGCTTAAAATAGAAGATCGCTATCTGTTTGGTTATGGAATGGACTATAAAGGCTATTTAAGAAATGCTTCTGGAATATATGCTTGTAATTTGTAAAGCAATAAACAAGGCATCCACTATAAATTATTGAGAAGTAGCAAAATTTAAGAAAACGCAGGGTGGGCAGTCTTTTTTTCCCACCAACTTGGAGTACGCTAA
>CAYNRB010000028.1:18579-23252 GCA_964399475.1 uncultured Methylomarinum sp. | reverse complement strand
TGGATGAAAGAACCTTGTCGCAGTTGTGATGAAAAAGAAAAAGATTTTGGTGGCTGCCGCTGTCAGGCTTATTTGCTAACAGGCGATATGTATAATACTGACCCTGTCTGTAGTAAATCACCTAAACATCATGTTATTCAAGAAGCGATTGATTCTGCTCAAGCCAGTGCTTTATCTGCGAATGAGAAACCGCTTATTTTTCGAAATAGTAAAAACTCTCGGTCTTTTTCTTAATCAATAAACACGCAACAATCAATCCTAGTATTTTCTTTACTAGAAATTGTTGCGAACAATCTAAAAATGTAAAAGTTAGACCTGAATCCGAAACTTAAAAGCACGAAATTACACTGTAAGTAGCTGTAATTAAATATACTATATACCTTGAAGGGTATAATAAAACTCACCAAAACGGCCAGTTACAATCATTACTACAGAAAAATACCCTGCGCGCACTTCGATTTAGAAAATCCGATAAAGAAATTACCTAACATACCGTTGTATCGCTTATTGACATGGCTATCGCCCGATTTACATCGTTGAGAGGTAATTGATAAAGCATTGCCTAAGCGCCATGGTACGCCCACGAGCAATCTAATAAAAACTTAATTGAGTCCTGATGGCATGAGAAAAAAATGATGTTGAAGCCATTATAAATGTACGCAATGACGGATTCTTTCATCAGACACTTGGACTAGAAAACCATATACCGACAGAAGCCTGTATTCGCACACGCTTTGAAAAAGAAGCAGACGAACCCATTCCCGTTATCAATCAAACCAACATTAATTTCTTAATCAATAGAAAGGTATCCATCACGCCTCTTAATACAGGTTATATCCCGCTGGATATTGATGTGACCCCCCATGATAATTCCAAAACGCAGAAGGAAAATGTTTCACGTACCTACAAAGGAATGAAGTGGCCACACTAAACCGGATACATACTTTAAGATTTCTTAAACACAAACTGAGTATCTAAAAATGAAAATGGAAAAGCCACAAAATTATACAGCAGCATTCAGAGAATCATCAGTAAAGCTCGCTCTAGAATCTGATCAACCTATTAAAACAATAACAGATGGACTCGGCGTTATGCCAAGTACATTACGTACCTAGATCTAGATAAGTCAATATACTAAACCAGTTGTCGGAAAGAAAACAGAGCGTACAGATGCGCATTTGTATGATGTATTGAAGCGTCTTAAAAAAGAATTAACTCAGGTCAAACAGGAGCGTGACTGATCAAAAAAGGCCACAGCGTACTTTGCAAAGGAAATAATGTCGACTGCAAGGATGCAGGAGGTAGAGTAACGCAGGAGCAGTTACCGAGAAGTACGCTTGGATTAAGAAGCATTTAGAAGGTTTTTCAATGAATGCTCTCTGTACTTTTATAAACGTCTCTCGTAGTAGTTATTATGACGGGGTAAATTCTCCCAAAACAGAAAGAGTAAAAGAGAATGATCTATTAAGTGAAATAATTACAACACTTTTTGAGGATGGACGTGGCTCATATGGCACACGACGCATTAAAAGAAAGTTAAAGGAGTAAGAAAAACAGTCCGTCGAGACGCATTGGCCGACTAATGCGGCAAGCAGGGCTTGCTTGTAAAACAAAGAAAAAGTTTCGAGTATCAACCGATTCTAAGCAGAATAAACCTATTTCTCCTAATCTACTAAAAAGAGAATTCAAGGTATCAGAACCTGATCGCTCATGTGGGGGATATTACCTATATTTCTACGCAAGAAGGCTGGTTATTTTTAGCTGTTGTCATTGATTTATTTTCAATAAAAGTTTTGGGTGGATCAATGAATAAACGAATGAAGGCCTCACTCGTCGTTAATGATGCTTTATTAATGGCTATACCAGAAGAGGGACTGGACTGGCATACGGACAGGACAGAGGGAGTCAATATGCATCGGATAGTCATGCGATTTTAAAAGAACATCACGTCACCCAATCCATGAGTCGAAAAGGAAATTGTTGGGATAATGCGGTCTCTGAAAGATTTTTTCATACACTTAAAACGAAAATAGGTTCACATGATCAATATCGAACTCGAGAAGAGGCTACAAAGGCCATAATTGAATAGTTTGAAGTATTTTATAGCCGAGAACGAATTCATTCTACTTATGATTATTTGTCTTCAATAGATTATGAAATTCAACAAATAACAGCTTAAATATTTGTCCGGAAAAATGTTGACACATCAGATTACGCTATCGCTCATCCAACCTACATTCCGTCTTACGAATTACCTTTTTAAAGGTATTATTAGCAAACTTCACGGTGAAGAAATTCCTTTGGATCATACAATGTTTTTAATCCATTAAAACGTTTGTATTTTAATCCACTGTTTTTAATAGTTCATTTAGGTATTTAATAGGTATCGCGTATGTTATACCACTTGGCTTAGCCAATATGTTTTCTTTGCTTTCTTTTACAAATACTTTATTTATTATGCCAATGACATTCCCCGTCTCTATTTCATAAACAGGACTGCCACTATTTCCGGGGTAGGCTGTGGCATCTAGTTGATAGATATCATACGGCTCTCTTAATCTTTTTAAAATCTTTGCATTCAAATGTTTTGAATTTATCATCGGGATAGCAACAGGGCTGATGGCTGAAACAATTCCCGTATGAGTAACTGGAAAAAGACCTAATACCATACCAATGGGATATCCAGTAAAAGCAATTGAGTCACCTTCCCTTATTTTTTTGTCCGATATTTTTAAGGTTGGCAAAGTTCCTGATAAGAGCTTTAAAATAGCAATATCATGCTTTTTATCTCTAGCCACTATTTGAACTTGTTGCATTTTCAATTGATCATTTTGATTAAAAAAAACTGCATTGACTTCCCTATTTTTTTTATCAATATATTTTGCAAGCACATGTTCATTTGTAACAATTAAACTACCATCGCCTATCGCAAACCCAGTACCTAGAAATACACCTCTAGGCGAACGTTTTTGCATAAAAGTGCCTACGGCAACTATTGCTTTTTTAGTTTGGCTAATAACCTCAGGAAGAGAACTTGCCAACACATGAACAGAAGGTAAATATATTACAAGAATTAAAATACATTTTATTTTCATAGAATCAATTCAATTTGTCAGTTTTACAATTTATCCAGAACTCTTTTAACGCACACTGTTGGAGCTCACATTGGAGTAATATTCAGTCTACTCCGAATTACAAGTGAAACTATCATAAAAATAAAGAAATATTACTTCCAACTATCCGACCTTGGGGTGAGTTATAAAACCTCTGGCTCCGATGGAATCCGCACATTTTCCTTCATCAGGTTTTCGGCTTCAAATGAGTCTATGACCCCGTCAGGTTCTTTGGAATGTGGATATTATCTTTTATGCCATTACTCTATTTTATCCACACAATTTGTTGTCATTATTTTTTGTTTTTGTTTATAAAAAATTAATCGGAAATTTAGGAAGTTGGGTTTTTTTATGCTCTTTTATCTCATAAATTAATTCATCAAAAGCTGTTAAAAAACCTTTGTCTAATTGACTCTGTTTTTTTTCAAGGTTCATCCCCTCAATAAACAATATTTTTCCTGATTTCAGAATTATCTCTGCATAAGGCTTAAAAACATCTTTCCTTTGGTTCCCTATTCGATCATCGTAACTATATCCATATGTTTCTTGCCAAACACTTATTTGACTGATTTTATACCACGGGTAAAATTTTTTTTAAAATAAAAACCATTCTTTAGCACTTTAATTAAGGGAATAAATATATAGCTTAATTGTCTATGACCAAACACTTTGTATTGATTATTATTTGATAAAGGACTCATTTAAATATTCATTATTTGTAAAAATTACATCAACTCCTACCTACAGAATTTCGTCTAGCCAGAAACTTCGGAACTCTGTATTCTACCAGTTAAGTGCTGACAAAAACCCTCGAAAAGACATCATTTACCTGGGAGATGTTTTCTATACGTCGTATGAGTATATACCACCTTCCTCAATTTTTTCACTTCATTCGTCTTTATACTTTGCACGGTCATGGTTGCGAATTTCCAACGGTCTGTTATTGCCAATGACTGCGTTTCTAAAACAGTTGTGTCGCTCGCTATGCGCTCGTTTCAACGCATTGCTATCGACAAAAACCAACTCTATAAATTCCGCAACTATAACCCTGCGAAGTATACTCCTATAGATACTCTTGACCGCCTAAGTAATCAAACGCTGGATTAATAAATAGCATTTTTAACTTCAATATAACTTTTCAAAAAATAATTTCAATATAGAAAATTCTTCTCGAAGGGCAAATCAAACTTGTCCCAAAATACTTCAGATTGTGTCTTACTAAACGATCAAAATCTAACATTATTATTACGTATTTCATTATAGTTGTACTAAAACAGCAAGAAACGGGTTGTTGATTTTTATACAGGGAGTTATCTTAATAAACAACAAAAACATTATCTGTAAATAAGTATGTCAAAGACACATTACGAAAAAATTGAGAAGGCCATTCGTTACATTAACGAGAACATAAAAATGCAACCCAGTCTTGAAGAAATTGCGAGTGTTGTTAATTTGAGTCCTTTTCATTTTCAGCGACTATTTCGTCAATGGGTTGGTATAACGCCTAAACGATTTTTACAATTTCTAACAATTGACCATGCTAAAAAACTATTGAAAGAC